>DATBMA010000111.1:0-20966 GCA_036555105.1 Acidimicrobiia bacterium | reverse complement strand
GCCTTGTGCGGGCACGGGCACTTCGACATGGCGGCATACGACGCCTACCTGACCGGGAAGCTCGAGGACTTCTCCTACCCGGCCGAGAAGGTGGCGGCTGCGATGGAAAAGGTCCCGGTAGTCGCCTGAGATCGCAGGGCTGGGCGGACGGACCAAGGTCATGGCCTGTCCCGTCTGCGCGACCGAGAACCCGGACGGCGCCAAGTTCTGCCTGAACTGTGGCGCCAGGCTCGAGCAGGCACCGGATGCACGCCGCGAGAGAAAGTACGTCGCCATACTCTTCGCCGACCTGGTGGGATCTACGACCATGGGAGAAATCGAGGATCCCGAGGTCGTCCAGACCTTGATCAGCCGGGCTTTCGAACGCCTCGTGGCGGAAGTTGAGCGGCACGGGGGCACCATCGACAAGATCATGGGCGATGGGATCCTGGCGCTGTTCGGCGTACCCGCCTCACACGAGGACGACGCAGAGAGGGCCGTTCGAGCTGGACTGGCGATGCAGGATGCCCTCTCCTCCCTCAATGGTGAACTGGCCGGTGAGGGTCGCAGCGAGCTCCAGATGCGCATCGGGGTCGAATCAGGGGAAGTCCTCGTCTATCTGGAGCGCCCCGAGCACCTCCCGGACCGGATGGTCACGGGGGACTCGGCCAACACTGCCGCCCGCCTTCAGGCCGCCGCCGAGCCGGGAACGGTTGTCGTCGGGCCAGGAGGCTATGCGGCGACCCGTCAGGCCATTGCATACGAGGAGCTTCTGCCATTGCGGCTCAAGGGAAAGTCCGAGGCGGTTCCGGCTTGGCGCGCCAAGTCGGTGGGTGGTGCCCAGGGAGAACGTCCCAAACTTGGTCTCGAGTCGAGCCTGGTTGGTCGGGATGAGGAGCTCGAAATGCTGGCGGCGGCCTTGGAGGAGGTATCGGCCGATCGCCGGCCGGGGCTCGTGACGGTGATCGGCCCAGCCGGGGTCGGAAAGTCGCGATTGGCGGCGGAGTTTCGTCTACAGGCCCAGGCAACCCGGACAGTTCGCTGGCTGAGGGGAAGGGCCCTCCCCTACGGCAACCACCCCTATTCCGCCCTCCGCGATGCGATCAGAGATCACTGTGGTGTGTTCGAAGACGATGATGGTGCGGTCCTCCGCACCAAGGTCGAGCTCGCCGTTGCGGCAGTCGAAGGGGAGGCTGAGATCGTCGAGGCCCTCGTGACCCTGCTCGGTGGCGAGGGATCAGGGTTACAAGCCCATGAGGATCTCTTCGAAGGTTGGCGGTCGTTCCTGGAGCTCCTCACCGGGCCAGATGTCCTGGTCATCACCTTGGAGGACATTCACTGGGCGGATGAGGGACTGCTCGACTTCGTGTCATATGAAGCAGCATGGGGTGACAAACCCATTCTGATGCTGACCCTTGCCCGTCCGGATCTCCTCGACCGGCGACGGGAGTGGGGTGCCGGGGGCGGGTACATCCAACTGGAGCTCGATCCGCTGACCAAGGGCGAAAGTCGGGAGATGTTGAGCGGACTTCTGGGCGGTGACATCGACTCAGAGCTGGCAGAGCTGATCGAGGCGCGGAGTGAGGGGAATCCTCTCTTCACGGAGGAGATCGTTCGCAGCCTCATCGATCAGGGAGTCCTCCGCCCGCAGTCCGCACATGCATGGCGTGTGGCGGCACCCCTGCAGGAGTTGCAGCTGCCCACCTCGGTCAGGGGTGTGATTGCCTCCCGCCTCGACGCTCTTCCCGACCGTTACCTGGCGGTGCTTCGAGCTGCGGCAGTGATAGGCAGGGTCTTCTGGGAGGGAGCACTTGCGCACATCACGGGTGAGCCATCCGACGAGCTGGCGGTGATCCTGGCCAAGCTCGGGGTAAAGGACCTGATCGCGGCGCGGGAGCCGCCGAGCTTCGAGGGCGAGTCCGAGTTCGCATTTCATCACGCCCTCATTCGCGACGTGGCCTATGAGGTGCTGCCCAAGGCCGACAGGGCGCGCCTTCATGCTCTGGTTGGCCAGTGGGCTGAGATGAGGATGGCCGCCAGCGGTGAGGAGAACCCCGAGCTGGCTGCCACCCACTACTCCTCTGCAAGTGAATACCTAGAGGAGCTGGGAGAGGCTTCGACCCGGCGCGAGGACATAGATTCTGAGACCGTCAGGTGGGCGGCGGCGGCAGCAGGCCGTGCTACCAGGGTTGGCAGCCTGGCCGACGCGTCACTGTGGCTGGGGCGAGCGCTCGAGCTGGCCCGCCCTGGTATTGCGTCGCCCGCAGTCATCGCTTCCTTGTGGGAGCAGTCAGGAGACGTGGGCATGCGCTCGGGCCTGTTGGACGAGGCACTCGACCGATTCGTCAAGGCCGAATCGTTATTCATGGAGGCACACATGCCCGCCGATGCTGCGAGGGCGAGGGCGAGGCGGGCCCGGCCGCTTTTCGAGCTCGGCCGGGGGGAGGAAGCCTTCGAGCTGGCCAAGGATGCGGCCGACGAGCTCGAGCGCCTTGGCAGTGAGCCTGACCTCGCCTACATCGCCTGGCAGTTCGGCAGCCTCCTGACCAACCTCGGAAGGGGCGAGGAGGCTGTCCCATGGCTGTTGAAGGCGGCCGACCTCGGCGAGCGCTGGGGCCAGCTCGACGCCCTCGCCGGTGCTCGAGTCAACCTCGGGATGTTGACCATGTGGGGCGGAGACTGGGAAGGGGGGAAGACCCTGCTGGAGGCGGGTGCTTCTCTGTCCCGTCAGGTCGGAGACCTCGACCTGTTTTTCACCGCCGAGCAGATGCTGATTTGGGGCGAATACGGGGCCGGGCCGGTCCTGGACATGGAGCAACTCCAGTCGAAGGTGCAAGCAGCCATTCAGCTCGCCCAGAAGGGTGGGAGGGTCCAGGGCGAAGGGGTTATGCGGGACGCTGCCGGTTGGATTGCTTTCATGTCCGGGCAGTTCGACGTAGCGGAGGCCCACTACGAGTTCATGCGGAGTTTCGCCGAGGTCGGCTACACGGGATGGCTCCCGGAGACGCTCAAGATCATGGCCCTGATCGCTGGGCTTCAAGGGCGCACCGCCGAGCTGATCGCGTTATCCACGGAGGCAAAGGAGTTGGGGGCGGAGATTTGGGAGGGCTCTATCCGAACGGCTTGGACCGAGGCGATGATCGCCTACTCAGAGGAGAGGTATGAGGACAGCGCCTCGATCCTGTCCGAGGCCGCGGAGCAGATGCCGGAGGGACCGTCTCTTGACACGTGGGATCTGCTGCTGGCCGAAGCTGTCGATGCCCTCGCCATGGTCGGACGCCGTGATGAGGCAGCAGAATTTGCGCGGACACTGAGATCGATGGCCGACGGCCGGCCCGCCATAACCCCGCTGGCGGACTGGACGGAAGGGCTCGTGACGGATGGCGACCAGGCCATCGCTTCCTTGAAAGCCGCGGCCGACGGCTTCGAGACGCGCTGTATGCCCGTCTATCGGGCCAGGGCATTGATAGACCTCAGCCGAGTCCAAGCAGCCTCGGGCGGCGATCCAGAAGCGGCCCGGGCGGAGGCGTCTGCGCTCCTCGAGGAGACAGGGGCGTTCCTGTTCATGCCGGAGCTCAACCGGGTCAGCTGAAGGCCCCGACCGCCTTGTCGAGGTCGTCCACCACCATGATCAGGTTGCCATTGGTGTCGAGATATGCAGCCTGGATGTTGATTCCGGCGTCCGCCACCACCCTCGCTCTGCTGCCGAGCTCGCCAGGCTGATCGCGGGCGGCGATGGCCAGAACATCGGAAGGTTCGCTCGCCTCTATCCCGGCCTCCTGCAACGCGGCGCGGGCGGCTTGGCCGTCGCCGACCAGCAGGTGGATCACACCATCGCCGCCGGTCCCCACCCCCGCCAATCCATCGATGTTGATTCCGGCGGCTCCCAGCGCCTCGCCCAGGCGGGCGAGCCCGCCCGGTTGGTCGGGCAGCGTCACTGACAGGTCCTGCATGTGGCCTCCTTCCACGCGAGGCAGCGGAACCTACTCACTGAGGGCAGCGTGGTGACGGCCGAGCGAGGCAGTCAGGTCGAGGCGGTCAGTGCCAGTGCCGCGGTGGCCCGCTCGACCAGGGCGTCCACCTCACTGCGGTCGTGATAGACCCCGAAGCCGATCCGGAGCCGATCTCGCCGGTAATCGGTGACGACCCCGAGTTCTCGCATGGCCCGGTGGAAGGTGGCGGCGTCGGGCCGACGGAAGGTGAGGAAGTTGCCGCGGTCGGGAAACGAGCTGTCCGGAACCAGCTCACCCAGCTCATCGAGGCCGGCCGAGGACAGCCCCTCGACGAAGTGCGATTGCAGGTCCCGGGCATGCCGGTGAATGTCGGCGACGGTGACACCCGACGACTCCAGCCATTCGAGGACCGCTCGCATCCGGTAGATGCCGACCGGATCGAAGGTGGCACCGAGGAAGCGCGAGCCGTCGGTCCCGAACCACACGTCGTTGCCCATCCCTTCCTCCAGCTGGCCGAAGCCTGCGAACCAGCCAGAGTCGACCGGCCTGGCGCCATATCCGGGGGGGCAATGCATGAAGCAGGCTCCTTCGCCGGCCATCGCGTACTTGTAACCGCCGGCCAGGTAGAAGACCCGGTCGTGCATCGGCCCGAGGTCGGTGGGAGAGGCCATGAACCCGTGGTAGCCGTCGATGACCACGATGGCATCGTCGGATGGGACTGCCCTCACCACCTCCTGCATCCCGGCGGTCACGTAGCCGGAGTCGAAGTGGGTCTGGCTGAAGTACACCAGGTGATGTCGCCCGCCGGCGACGGCCTTCACGAGCCGCTCTTCGAACGTCTCCAGCGGGTCGGTGGCCACCCTGGTCACCACCGCAAGCCCGGCCTCCTCCCACCGGCGGGTCTGCCTGGTGAACGAGTGGAACTCGGCCCCCGTCGCCAGGATGCGCACAGGCGGTTCCAGGCAGGAGAACAGGCGCACGAGGAGCTCGTGGGTGTTGGGGGCGAATGCGATCGAGCTCGGATCGGGGAGGCCAAGCACTCGGGCGATCGCGGATTGGGTGGCGGGAACCACATCACCAAAGACCTTCACCCATTTCTCGTCGGCCAGCTCCAACGCGTCGTCCCAGGCCGCCTGGTGGCCCGCGTGGGCGACGTCAGGCCAGGGATGGTGGCTGTGGGCGGCGAAGTGCAGTCGGTCGGGAGCCGCTTCCCGGAAGCGAGTGAAGCCGGCGTGCAGCTGTCCGATGCTCATGCCGACTCAAATCGGAAATGCATCTTCTCCTCCACCTCGGGCGGCAGCGGCGGCAGCGACGATCTCGGAATCAGGAAGGTCGCCAGATTGAGCAAGTCGGTGAATACCCGCGACTTCTCGGCGGACCTGCCGAGGTAAGCGGCGCCGGCCGAGCCCCCCGTGCCGACCCTCCGCCCGATCATCCTGGTGGCGAGCTGGGCGTGACGATGACGCCAGGTGGTGAATCCCTCATCGATATCCATCAAGAGCTCGAGCAAGCGAAAGGGCTCTTGCAGAGCGGGCTCGTCCCGGTACAAGGAGATGAACAGCGCCGCCTGGAAGGCCCGATGGGAGAGGCGCCGCTCGCCCGACACGATCAGCTCCTTGTGCTTGGTCTCGTCGAAGACCGCCTCGTATTGGGCAAAGGTCTGTTCGAAGGCCCTCAGTTGCTCGACCTTCTCCAACTCCGTCAGGTTGGGTGTCTCGACGATCATCGCCCTGTCCTTCTCGAGCATCTCCCGGACCGCCGTCTGGTATCGCTCCCAGAAGTGGAACTCGCCGAGGTCGAGGAAGGGAGTGCGTTCGAGCCAGGAGCAAACCAGGTCGAAGAGCGTCGGCTCGGACTCGGATGCCTCCACCAGTTCTCGATCTGCCTCACTCAGAGCAGCGGTGTAAGGGGCGCCTGCCACCCGAACCCGGTCGGCGGGGCGGATCCCGAGCTTGTTCTCGAGCATCCGGAATTGCACCGACTGGAATCCGGATGCGGGGAAGAGGTAGTCGCGGAAGTCCATGAAGTCGAGCGGGGTCATCGTCTCCAGGACCCCTATCTGCCGCACCAACAGGTCCTGAATCCCGATGATCCGGTCCAGGTGGGCCAGCGCCCGTCCCATGGACGACTCCGCCACCTTCTCCTGCCCGAAGATCTCTCGCACGGCATCGAGCTCCCACAGCACGAGCTTGAACCAGAGCTCATAGGCTTGATGCACGATGATGAACAGCATCTCGTCGTGCATCGGCCGCCCCGCTGCAGCGCTTTGCAACTCCTGGGCCGAGAGGATCCGGTCCAGCCTGAGGTAGTCGGCGTAGTAGAGGGAGTCCGTCATGGCGGCGGGCAAGATCACCCTAGTTCTGGGGACCTTCTGTCTCCGGTCTATGGCTCGGAGCGCGAAAACCCTTCGTTCATCTCCAGGGCAACCTCTGTTGGTTCCGTCCCCGACAGGGTGAATCCTCTCAACTCGGGAGGTTGCAGGCTGGCCACGAGATAGAGCCAGCTCGGCTCGCCTGCCTCCGCTTGATCGGTGGGCGACGGATAGGCCGGCCCCCGTGGATGGGAGTGAAACGCCCCGGCCAGATCCCATCCATTGCTCTCTGCGTGCCGGAGGGCCCCGAACATCTCGGCTGGCTCGATGTTGAAACGCACCGGCGAGTGATAGGAGTTGGTGAGGGGGTAGGCGAAGCGGATTGCACCCTGGGCGTCGGCCGCGATCAGGCCGCAGCATTCCTCTGGAGCGCAGTAGCGGGCATGGGCCATGACCGCTTCCCATATCGGCCCTGGAATCAGCACCGGTTCAGGGTATCGCCCCCTCTAACTAGGGTCGCCGGCTGTGAGCCCGCCGTTCGCGCCGCCCGCGCGGTTCAACCTGGCTGCATATGCCCTGTGGGACCGTCTCGGTGCAGGCGACGGCGATCGCAGCGCGATCGTCGACGACCGCGGCCGTTACTCGTATGAAGAAGTGCGGGCGCTGGCCGCCCGCTTCGGGCACAGGCTCAGACGCATCGGAGTCAGGCCGGAGGAACGGGTGTTGCTGGCGCTTCCCGACCGGGTCGAGTTCCCGGCGGCCCTCTTCGGCGCCCTCGCCATCGGGGCGGTGCCTGTGATGATCAATCCCGACCTGCGAGCAGAGCATCTTGCAGAAGTGGCGGCTTACTCGCGGGCGACGGCGCTGGTGTCGACCCGGTCGTTCGAGTCGGTGGTGGCGACCGTAGAGTCGGCCCCAGATCCCGCCTCCGTCCTCCTCATCGAGGACTTCGTCCCGGAAACGGAATCGCCCGAGCTCGAGCTGTACGCGACCCATCGGGACGATCCCGCCATGTGGCTGTTCTCCGGAGGCACCACCGGGGCACCCAAGGCGGTGGTGCAGACCCACCGCTCGTTCGCCAACACCACCGAGCTGTATGCCAAGGCCACGCTCGGCTACCGGCCGGATGACGTGACCCTTTCGGTGCCGAAGCTGTTCTTCGGCTACGCCACCGGATCGAATCTGCTCTTCCCCTTCTCGGTGGGGGCCACCTCCATCCTGTTCGAAGGCAAGCCCACCCCCGACAAGCTGTTCGAGATGATCGCCCGCCATCGACCCACCATCCTCATCAACGTCCCTTCGGCCATGAATCAGATGGTGGCCCAGCCCGGCGCCGGCGACCATGACCTCTCCTCGCTCCGCTGGGCAACGTCGGCAGGCGAGGCGTTGCCACAGGCTCTCCACAGGCGCTGGATCGAAACCTTCGGAGTCGAGGTCTTGGATGGGCTCGGGACCGCCGAGATGTGGCACATATTCGTCACCAATCGACCCGGCCGGGTGCGGGCGGGCACTGTGGGCCAGGTGGTGGAAGGCTTCGAGGTCAAGATCTGCGACGAGCAGGGAACCGACTTGCCGCACGGTGAGATCGGCCGGCTATGGGTGCGAGGAGGCTCCCGAGCCCTCGGCTACTGGCAGAATCTCGACCTGACCGCTGCCGCCTTTCAAGGTGAGTGGTTCGTCGGCGGCGATCTCGCGTCCATCGACCACGACGGGTTCGTCACCCACCAGGGCAGGGCGGACGATGCAGTCAAGGTGAAGGGCAAGTGGCTGCAGCCGCAGGAGGTGGAGAGCTGCCTCTTGGATCATCCAATGGTGGAGTCGGCAGCGGTGGTGGCGGTGGAAGATGAGGACGGCCTGTTGAAACCGGTGGCTTTCGTTGTCCGAGGTGATGCAGGCTCAGCGGATCCCGAGGAGGAGTTGATGGCCCACGTGCTGGAACGGCTGGAGCCCTACAAGCATCCCCGCCGCGTGATCTTCGTGGACGAGCTGCCGCAGACCCATCTGGGCAAGGTTGATCGAGCTGCCCTGAAGCGGTTAGCCAGATCGTGACCGACGTCGGCTGCTCGCACATCCCGGCCGACCTGGCGCCACCCGAGCCGACGACATGGGGCTGCGAGGAGTGCATGGCCGCAGGGCGCCAGGACTGGTTCCATCTGCGGCTCTGCCAGACATGCGGGCACGTCGGGTGCTGTGATCAGTCACCCGGGCGCCACGCCACCGGCCATTACTTCAAGTCGATGCACCCCCTGGCCCGCAGCTTCGAACCGGGTGAGGACTGGTGGTGGTGCTTCGCCGACAACGTCTCCTTCGACCTGGACGATGCCCCGCCCTCCCCGTCGCATCCCTGACCCGTCGCATCCCTGACCCGTCAGTCGAGGAACGGCCCCACCATCTCGAGGCTCATGTCCCACAGGCGCCTCCTTGCCTCTGGGTCGAGCGCGGCCTGGCTGGGCCGGGCAGGCCCCGAAGGTCGCAGGTAGGTCCCCGAAGGGAGGTCGTCGGATCCGATCGCCCTGAGCACGGGGATCGCCCCTTGGGCAGGCGGGACCATTCCCCGCATGACCAGCTGCCGGAAGGGTGGAGGGATGGGCCGCCAGATCCCGGTGGCGACCACCCCCGGATGCACCGCCAGGCTGGTCACGCCAGGGTCGCGAGCGGCGAGCTCGATCGTGTGCATCACCATTGCCAGCTTGGACTGCTGGTACTCGCGGATCCCGGTCAGTGACCGAGTCTTCCGCTCGAGCCCCGCGAAGTCGATTCCGTTGGCTGCGTAGTGGGCATCGGAAGAGACGTTGACGACCCGGGCCGGCCCGGTGTCGCCACGGGTGAGAAGGGTGGTGAGGAGGAAGTGGGCGAGATAGTCGACCCCGAAGATGAGCTCATAGCCCTCGGCCGTCAGTCCCCGTCGGACCTCGCCGGCGTTGTTGACAAGGATGTCGACGTCGCCATCGTTCCGGATGCGGCGAGCGGCAGCAGCCACAGAGTCGAGTGAGGCCAGGTCGACCTCGACTACGAAGGCCGATCCCCCCGCAGCTGCCACCTCTTCGAGCATCTGCTCGGCCCGGGATGGAGAACGCGCAGCCAGCCCGATCCGGTGCCCGGCAGCAGCCAGCGCCACCGCCACCTCGCGGCCGATCCCGCCGGTGGGCCCGGTGATGACGATTGTCGACATCGGCTCGACGTTATGACTGTGCGACAGTACGACCGTTGGAACTAGCGTCGCCGGCCCATGGCGCTGCTGGACATCCATCCGCTCACCCCGGATCGCTGGAAGGACCTCGAGCAGCTGTTCGGCCCCAACGGCGCCAACTCCGGCTGTTGGTGCATGTGGTGGCGGGTGACCAGCGCCGAGTTCTCGAGGGAAAGTGGAAGGCGGCTCCACGACAAGCTGGAGGCGATAACCGCCACCGGCCCCCCTCCTGGGTTGCTGGCCTACGAAGGCGAACGCCCGGTCGGGTGGATCTCGTTGGGGCCTCGCACCGACTTCGGCCGGCTACAGCGGTCCCGCAAGCTGGCACCGGTCGACGACCGGCCGGCCTGGGGAGTGGTCTGCCTGTACATCGGACGTCACGAGCGGGGCAAGGGCGTTGCCACCGCCCTGGTGGAGGGAGCGGTCGAGTACGCCAGGCAGAACGGAGTGGAAGTGCTCGAGGGCTATCCGATCGACACCGGGACGGAGCGGGTGCAATCGGCCTCCATCTTCACCGGGACCATCGGCATGTTTGCCCGCGCCGGCTTCGCCGAGGCCGAACGGCGAGAGGGGCGCCCGATCATGCGCCTCGAGCTGTCTTGATGTTGCCCTCCTAAGGGGAGATGCTGGCGAAGCCAGAAGGGGGATCAGTCGGAGGCCAGCCTCGGCGAGCGACGCCGGGAGGCAAGCAAGAGGGCGGCGGCCCCAATCAGCGCGGCGACCAGCGAGCCCAGCAGGATCCCGATCTTGGAGGCATCCAGAAGCACCCCCGGGTCGAAGCTGAGTTGCGCGATGAACAGCGAGACGGTGAACCCGATCCCGGCCAGTGGGGCCATCGCCATGATCATTCGCAAGCTGACCCCGAAGGGAAGCGTCGCCCACTTGGCTCTCAGCGCGAGCCAGACCCCTCCAGCCACGCCTAGGACCTTTCCGAGCAAGAGCCCGCCCACAACCGCCCGGAATGCGGGCGACGAGACCGCTTCCTGGAACTCTCCTCCGACCAATCTCACGCCTGCGTTGGCGAGAGCGAACAGCGGCAGCACCACGTAACTCGAAAACGGATGGATGGCGCCTTCCAACTCCTCGAGCACCGGTCGCCCTTCGATCGGATGAGCCGGCGTCAAGAACGCAACCGCGACACCAGCGAGGGTGGGGTGTATTCCAGACTCCCACATTGCCAACCAGACCAGGGTGCCAGGCAACACGTATGCCAACGGGCTGCGCGCCCAGCGTCGCATCGAAGCCATGATCAGGAGGCCGGCGGCAGCTACACCCAGCCATGCCATGGAAACGTCATTCGAGTATGCAACCGCGATGACGACGATTGCCCCCACATCATCGGCGATCGCCAGAGTGAGGAGGAAGACACGAAGGCCAGGATGGAGGCGGTGACCGAACAGGGTCAGCACCCCGACGGCAAAGGCAATGTCGGTGGCGATCGGGATGCCCCAGCCGCCGGCGGCGGGCTGGCCGCCAGCTAGAGCCAGGTACACGGCGGCCGGGGCCAGCATGCCGCCGAGCGCCGCAATGACCGGCAGGGCTGCCACACGTCGGTCACTGAGGGCTCCCACTGCCAGTTCGCGCTTGATCTCGAGGCCCACCACGAAGAAGAAGATGGTCATCAGCCCGTCGTTGATCCAGTGCTGGAGGTCGGCCTTCAGGTCGAACGGGCCGATGGCGGCGCCGACCTCGGTGTGGAGGAGTTGGTTGTAGGCGCCGGCCAGCCCGGAGTTGGCGATGACCAGCGCGATGAAGGCCGCCGCAAGCAGGATGGCCGCGCTACCCGCCTCCGTACGCAGGAATTCGGTGAGGGCGCGAAAGGGCGGGCGGGGACGAGTGGACATGGCCTCGCCACGAAACGGTAACTTCGCTTGGTGGACCTGGAGGTTCTGCTCGCCGAGGCCAAGGCGAGAGTTGACTCCGGCCTGACCTGTGGAGCCGCCTTCTGGCGGGCGATCGAGGCGGTCAAGTCGGACCCGGGCCTGGTGGAGGCCTATGCGGATCGACTGGGGGAGCTCGATCGAGCCGGGTTCGAGAACGGGGTCATGATTCGACTGCCGATCGGTCCTGGCACCGCCATTGCCCTGGCCGGCCTGCTTCTTGGCCTGGCCGGGTTCGGGGTGGCTTTCGTGGCCCCAGCCCCCTGGGATGGGCTTGCCCTTCTCGCCGGCTTCGCCATCACCCTGGTCACGACCCATGGCCTGGCACACCAGGTGGTCGGGTCTGTGATGGGGATGCGATTCACCCATTGGTTCGCGGCGTCATGGCGCCGCCCCACGCCCGGCGTAAAGGTCGACTATGCCTCCTATCTGCGGACGCCGGCCCGCCGTCGCGCATGGATGCACGCCTCCGGCGCCATCGTCACCAAGCTGATCCCGTTGCTGGCGCTGATCCCGGCACTCCTCATCCCGGTGCAGGCGTGGGTGTCATGGCTGTTGCTCGGAGTGGGGGTCGTGCAGATGTTCACGGATCTGCTGTTCTCCACCCGCGCTTCGGACTGGATGAAGTTCAAACGGGAGATGGGGTTCGCCCGCACTTGAGCGCCGTCAGACGCCACCCGAATACCATCGCCCGCCCGTGCCAGAGCGCCAAGCCGTCCCCGAGGATCCCGCCGCAAGACGGGCATGGTTCGAACAGCATGCCGAAGGCCTGCTGCCCAGCCACCTCGGCATCGAGGTCGTAGAGCTCGAGCCAGGTCACAGCCGGCTCCGGCTGGACATCGCCAAGCACCACATGGCCCTCAACGGCTACCTCCACGCCGGGACGGTCATCACTCTGGCCGACACCACCTGCGGATATGGGGCCCTGGCCTCGCTCCCGGACGGGGCAGTCGGATTCACCACGATCGAGACGAAGTCGAACCATCTCGGCACCGCCGTGTCGGGCGGGGTCGTAGCCGAAGGGATCATGCGCCATAGCGGGCGAACCACCCAGGTCTGGGATGCGACGGTCACCGCCGAGGAGTCGGGCAAGGCCATTGCCCTCTTTCGATGCACCCAGCTGGTCTTGTGGCAGTGACTGCCACCGTCGACCTTCTCTTCACCGGCTACGTGGGCGATACCGTCGCCTCGACGGTCAGCCTGGTGAGGGCCCGTGGGCTGGTAGCGGTGGTGGATCCGGGCATGGTCCCGTCGCCGGCTTCGATCATCGGGCCTCTGGCTGAGCTGAATCTGGCGCCAGTCGACGTGACCGACGTCATCCTCTCTCACCACCACCCCGATCACGTGCTCAACGCCGGGTTGTTCCCGGCCGCTCGATTCCACGATCACTGGGCCACATATCAGGGCGATCAGTGGGACTCGAGGCCATGCGAGGGCTTCGTGCTCGCCGACGGGGTGGAGCTGATCGCCACCCCTGGCCATACCAGCGAGGACCTCAGCACGGTGGTCGACACCGGTAAGGGCATCGTCGTCCTCACCCACTGCTGGTGGCATCAGGGATCCGGGCCCGATCCGCTGGCGGAAGACCACGACGCCCTCGAACGGTCGCGCTCCCGCATCCTCTCGATCGCAACGCACGTCGTCCCCGGGCACGGCCCGATGTATCGGGTCGGGGACCCGGCCTGATGCCGATCCCCTGTGTGTGGTCAGACGGATTCAGGCTCCATGACCCGGCCGCCGAGATCTGGGTAGGGGTCCGCATCGAGGGAACCGAGGTGGCAGCCAGGGTCGACGCCATTCGCGCCTCCCTCGAGGCCGCCGGCACTGAATTCCTGCCCAGCCATACCTACCCCGAGGAGGTACTCCATCAGGTCCACGAGCCCGATCTAGTGGATTTCCTCCGCACGGCCTGGAATCGCTGGGAGACCTCCGGCTATCTGGACGAGCCCGGGCAGAACCGGGTGGTGCCATACGCCTTCCCGCTGGCCGGCCTCACCTCAGGCCGGCCTCCGCGCCGGGCCGCCAAGGTCGGGGCCCTGGCCGGCATGTATTGCATGGACACGATGACGCTGATCGGCCCGGGCACCTGGGAAGGGGCCCGCGCCGCCGCTTTTGCCGCCATCACGGCCGCCGAGTTGGCCGCCGAGACCCAGCGGAGCTACTACGCCGCCTGTCGCCCGCCCGGGCACCATGCCGGCCCGAACTTCTATGGCGGCTCGTGCTATCTCAACAACGCCGCGCTTGCGGCTGCCAGGCTCGCCGCCGCCGGGTTGGGAGCGGTGACCGTCATCGACCTCGACGCCCATCACGGCAACGGCACCCAGGAGATCTTCTACCGGCGCGGGGATGTCCGCTACGGGTCGGTCCATGTCGACCCTGCCCTCGGGTGGTTCCCTCATTACGTGGGCTTCGCCGACGAGGCAGGGGAAGCCGATGGACGCGGCGCCAATCTCAACCTTCCCATAGCACCCGGAGCCGGCGACCGGGTCTGGCTCGAGGCCGTCGAGGAGCTGGTCGGGTTCTCGAGCGGGTGCGGGGCGCTGGTGATCTCGCTCGGGGTGGATGCCGCCGCCGACGACCCGGAGAGCCCACTCATGGTCAGTCGGGGCGGCTACCGGCAGGCCGGCAACCTGGTGGGAGCCGCCGGGCTTCCGATGGCAATCGTCCAGGAGGGCGGATACGACCTGGCCACCCTGGGGAGCCTGGTGACCGCCTTCCTTTCGGGAGTGGAGGAGGCGGCTGGGTAACCAGTGACGAATACCGACGTGCTGGGTAAGGTCGGGGCCGTCCACGACGGCCCACCAGTGGCCAAACTCGATTCCAGAGCGCCTCCATCGTGGGGGCGACCAAAGGGAGGACTGGCTATGAGGTTGAAACTCCGCCTGGCAGCGGTGGCGACCATCGCCATCGCCGTCGCCGCGTGTGGAGGGTCCACGGCCACAACGGGAGGGCCGGGGACCAGTGGGGGGGCAACGACCACTGAAGGAAACGCCACCGGAGGCACCGTTCGCATCGGCTACGGAGGCTCGCCAAAAACCCTAAACCCCGGTCTGGGCGTGCTGGTCGAGGACTACATCTTCTACGACCTCGTTTACGACAGCGTCCTGAATATCGACCTCAACGGCAACTTCGTCCCCGAGCTGGCTACTGCATGGACCCCCAGCGAGGATGGCCTCACCTGGACGTTGACCATCCGTGACGACGCCACCTTCCACGACGGGACGCCGTTGACCGCTGAGGACGTCGCCTTCTCAATCAGCATGTGGAGAGACCCGAGCTTTCTATGTCCGGAGACGACCACCACCAGGATCGACCCCGACACCGGTGACACGATCAGCGGGCGCTGTGGCTATCCGTGGATCTACTTGGGCAGCTACGTCGACGTCTTCACATCGGTCGAGGCGCCCGACGCCACCACGGTCGTGCTGACCACCGACGAGCCGCTGGCCGCCTTCGAGTACCGCATGCCCCCTATGTACGTCGTCCCCAAGCACATCTGGGAGGCAGTCGGCGACCCGACGCGGTTCGACAACGCCGAGATGATCGGCTCGGGGCCGTTCAAGCTGGTCGAGAATCAACAGGATCAGTTCGTCCGGTTGGCGGCCAACGAGGACTACTACGCCGGGGCTCCGCACGTGGACGAGGCGATATTCCAGACCTACGACAACCAGGACGCCTTGGTCCAGGGCCTAATCAACGGGGACGTCGACATGATCAGCGAGTTCCCCTTCACCGCCATCCCCACGTTGCGCAACACGGCGAACGTCGTCGTTGCCAGCGGTTCCAACTTCGGTGGACGATTTGCGGATATCTATTTCAACGTCGTTGACCCGGCCAACTGCCCGGCCGGCAGCGCCTGCTCAGGCCACCCGGCCCTGCGCGACGTGAGGGTCCGTCAGGCACTCGCCACCGCCACCGACAAGCAGGCTCTGATCGACGTTGCCCTGCTCGGCCTGGGTGAGAAGGGCCTCGGCGTGGTGCCCAAGGCGTTGGGCGACTGGTACGCAAGCGAGCTCGAAGCCGAGGACTACCAATTCAGCATCGAGAATGCGAACCAGATGCTGGAGGATGCCGGCTACGTCGATACCGACGGTGACGGGATCAGGGAGTGCCCGACCGAGGACTGCGGGCCAACTGGTGACCTAACGTTCCGGATGAGCTACCCGACCGACAACGTCGAGCACCCCCGTGTGTCAGAGCAGCTGCAGAGCTGGTGGGGCCAGATCGGTGTGAAAGTGGAAATATCGGCTCTCGACGCCGAGGCCCTCACAGCAATTTGCTGCCCTGGATTCGACTACGACGTGATCCTGTGGTCGTGGAGCTCCGACACCGACCCAGAGGGCCTTCTCAGCGTCATCCTCTGCAGCGAAATCGAGACGGGCTTCAACGAGACCGGCTATTGCAACCCCGAGTACGACGCCCTGTACGACCAACAGACCGTCGAACAGGATCATGAAGCCAGAGTGCAGATGGTTCACGATATGCAGCGAATGACTCTGGAGGAGGCCCTCTACATCATCCCCTGGTACTACCCGAGCGTGATGGCCTATCGGAGCGACACCTTCACCGGGTGGCAGGACACCTTCCCGATCGTCTCGCTCTACGACCCGTCATCGATGACCGTCATCAGGCCAGCGGGCTGAGGGAGGCACGGCCAGGAACAGTGATGGACCTGCAACCGCGAGGCAATAGTTGAGCCGCGGTCGCCTTGTCCTGCGCAAAGTTGGGTGGGCGGTGATGACAGTTTTCTTCGTCATCACCTTCAACTTTGTTCTCTTCAGGGTGCTGCCAGGAGATCCGGCCAAGGCCGGGGTCAAGGATCCCCGTCTTTCCCCAGAAGCGGTCGAGCATCTTCAAGAGCAATTCGGCCTGAACAAGCCGATCTTCATCAATACCGATCCCGGGCCCTGGTACGACAGCCAGTACTTTCTATACCTGGGGGCGCTGGCCCAGGGGGACTTGGGGCTGTCCTTCCAGCAGAAGAACACCACGGTCAATGAGCTACTTGGCACGGCCCTGGTCAACACCCTGTGGCTGGTGATGCCGGCCCAGATCATCTCGATCGTGCTGGGCGTGGGGCTGGGCTTGATCGCGGCCTGGCGACGAGGGACCCTGCTCGACACCGGGTCCTTGAGCTTCGCCCTGTTCACTTGGTCCCTCCCGACCTTTTTCCTCGGGATCGTCCTGCTTTTCTTCGGGAGCCGCAACCTGGGTTTGCCGACGGCCGGAATGGTCACGGTAGGGACGGATTACGACAGCGTCTGGGCGGCCGCCAGTGACCTCCTCAGCCACATGATCCTTCCCACGACCACTCTGGCACTGGTCTTGTTGGGTGAATACACGCTGATCATGCGCAGCTCTGTGGTCGAGGTCTTCTCCGAGGACTACGTGCTCACCGCCAAGGCCAAAGGCCTGACCAATCGCCAGATCGTCCGTAAGCATGCCTTTCGCAACGCCATGCTGCCGATCGTCACCCTCATCGCCCTGAACCTCGGATTCACCGTGGCTGGTGCAATCCAGGTCGAAACGGTCTACTCCTGGCCGGGGTTGGGGAAGCTCACGGTCGACGCCGTGACCAAACGCGACTACCCGGTGCTGCAGGGGGCCTTCCTGCTGCTGGCGGTGGCGGTCATCATCGCCAACCTCATCGCCGAGCTGGTGTACCTGCGGCTCGATCCGAGGGTGACCGAGGTATGACCTTCTGGAAGGCAATGTCCCGCCATCCCCGTGGCATCGTCGGAGCGACAATGCTGGCGGTGGCCATCTTGGTGGCCATCTTCGCCGCCCAAATCGCCACCTATCCACCACCCTTCATCCCGGAGGACCTCGGCATCGATGACATATTCGCTCCCCCTTCGCCCGAGCACATCCTCGGCCAAGACGACGCCGGCAAGGACGTCTTCTCCCAGTTGGTCTACGGGTCGAGGGTGTCGCTCACCGTCGGGTTCGCCGGCGCTCTGATCTCGGTAGTGGTGGGTGGAATGGTCGGGCTCTTTGCCGGGTACTACGGGGGGAGGCTCGGTAACGGGTTGATGCGCTTAACCGACTTCTTCCTGGTCATTCCCGACCTGGCGCTTCAGATTGTGATCGTCGCGATCTTGGGTCCGAGCCTCAACAACATCATCCTCGTCATCGGGTTGCTGGGCTGGACCACCACCGCTCGGCTGGTGCGCGCCCAGACGTTGTCGGTCCGCAACCGCAAGTTCGTGTCACGGGCGGAGGCAGTCGGAGCGTCCAACCCATACATCATCTTCAAGCACGTCTTTCCACAGGTGATGCCGTTGATGCTGGCCAACATGGTTTTGGTTGTCTCCCTTGCCATCCTCTCCGAGTCGACCCTTGCGTTCATCGGACTGGGCGACCCCACAGTGGTGTCTTGGGGCCAGATGCTCTACTTTGCCTTCAATCGGGGGGCGGTCTCGGCGGGTGCATGGTGGGTGATCTTGCCGCCGGGCCTCGCAATCGTGTGGGTGGTGCTCGGGACAACCCTTCTCGGCAACGCCCTGGAGGACGCTCTCAACCCTCGCAGCGCCCGCCATTACCTCGAGAAGCCGCCGCCATTGCCTCCCAAGTTGGAGGGCCCGGTCGAGGTTCCGGAGCATGCTGCGCTCTCCATCCGCGATCTGACCGTCACTTACGAAGGCACCTCGGAGCCGCTGGTAGCCGTTGAGGATGTCTCGTTCGACGTCCTCGAGGGAGAGGCGGTCGGCTTGGTGGGGGAGTCGGGATGTGGAAAGACGACGGCAATGCTGGGAGCGCTGCGACTGCTGGCGCCGGGGGCGAAGGTTGCACACGGCACCGTCATGCACGCCGGCGAGGACCTTGTCAGGTTGTCCGACAGCGAGCTGCGCACGCTTCGCTGGGACTCGTTTTCGGTGGTCTTCCAGGGGGCGATGAACGCCCTCAACCCGGTGAAGAAGGTCGGCTGGCAGCTGAGCGAGGCGATCCTCACCCACGCCCCGGAGATGAGCAGGGAGGCCGCTGAGCAACGATCTGGGCAGCTACTCGACGTCGTCGGCATCCCGGCTGAGCGGGCCGGCGACTACCCCCACCAGTTCTCGGGAGGAATGCGCCAGCGGGCCATGATCGCCCTCGCCCTTGCCGCTGATCCCATCCTGGTGGTGGCAGACGAGCCCACCACGGCACTCGACGTGATGATTCAGGCACAGGTGATCGAGCTCCTGCGCCGAATCAGGTCGGAGACCGGGTCGGCGCTGGTTTTGATCACCCACGACTTGGGGCTGGTAGCCGAGAGTTGCGACCGGGTCGTGGTCATGTACGGGGGAGTGGTTGTGGAGCAGGGGACCGTGGCGGAGGTCTTCCACGACCCCCGGCATCCATACACCCAGCTCCTGCTCAAGGCCTTTCCCGACCTGGACGACCCCGAGCGCGAGCTGGTCTCGATCCCTGGTGCCCCGCCCCGGCTCGATCAGCTCCCTCCCGGCTGTCGCTTCGCTCCTCGTTGCCCGTTCGCCTTTGAGCGCTGCAACGAGCATCGCCCAGAGCTCGTTCAGCTTGGGTCGCGGCGGGAGGCAGCCTGCTACCTCCTCGAGTCTGTCGAGGTAGCGGCCGGTGTCTGATCCCGGGCCGGTCGTCGAGCTCCGCCGGGTGTCGCGCTACTTCCCCCGCCCCCGTTCCATCTGGTCATCGATCAGTCGGAAGCCGACGGAGTTTGTCAGGGCGGTCGACGGAGTCGATCTCACCCTCGCGGCAGGCGAGGTGCTGGCCATCGTTGGCGAGTCGGGGTGCGGCAAGACCACGCTGGCCAACCTGGTGATCGGAGTACTCACTCCGAGTGAAGGCATGATCAATGTCGCCGGCATCGACATCGCCTCCCGCAGCGGTTCAGGTGTCCGCCAGATGAGAAGGCATCTGCAGATGATCTTCCAGGACCCGTACGAGTCGCTGAACCCTCGCATGACCGTGGAAGCGATAGTGGGTGAGCCACTCGACGTGCATGGGCTGGCGGGAACCAAGCAGGAGAGGCAGGAGCTGATCGCAGCCGCCCTCAGCCGGGCCGGGCTCAGGCCACCCGAGATGTTCGCCCCGCGTCACCCCCATGAGCTCTCGGGTGGGCAGCGCCAAAGGGTGGTGATCGCCTCCGCCCTCGTGCTGGAGCCGGCCGTGCTTGTGGCGGACGAGCCGGTCTCGATGCTGGACGTGTCGATTCGAGCCGAGATCCTCAACCTGCTGTCGTCGCTGGCTACCGAGCGCAACATCGGCATCCTGATGATCACCCACGACATGTCGACGGTAGCGGCGTACGCCGATCGCATCGCGGTGATGTATCTCGGGCGCATCGTCGAGATCGGACCGACGATGCAAGTTCTGCGCGACCCGCAGCATCCATACACGAAGGCCTTGCTTTCAGTGGTGCCGGTACCCCACCCTGAGCACGGCCGCAAGCGCACGATCCTGCAAGGCGAGGCACCCGACCCGGCCAACATCCCCACTGGCTGCCGGTTCCACCCGCGCTGTCCGATGGCCTTCGAGCTCTGCCCGACGATCGACCCCATGCTGATGCCCACTTCCGGTGGAGCCGAGGCTGCCTGCTTGCTCGTAGGCAGGGCCGCCGAGCCCGCCTCGGCGTGACCTCGGAGGAGCCCAGAGGAGCCGGCCTGCCGGCGATGATCGCGATCGGGTTGTTGGCGGGCTTCCTGTCAGGGCTGTTGGGGGTCGGAGGCGGGATCGTGCTGGTCCCGCTGATGGTGGCGGTGCTGCGCTACGACCAACACACCGCCCATGCCACCTCGCTGGCCGCGATCTTCTTCATCGCCCTGGCCGGGGCGGTGACCTTCGCAGTGTCGGGTGAGGTCGACCTTCCCCTGGCGGTCTCCCTCGGGGTTGGGGGAGTGCTCGGCTCGACTCTCGGAGCCAGGCTGATGAAGCAGGCGTCGGTTCGCACTCTCCAGCTTGCGTTCACCGTCTTGCTGACGGCGGCCGGGCTGAGGATGGTGATCGGGGGAGCCCCGGTCCCGGTCGGCGACAACCGGGCAAGTTGGGTGACATGGGTGATCGGAGCCCTGATCGGATTTGCCGCCGGCTTCTCGTCGGGCCTGGCCGGGATCGGTGGCGGAGTGATCATGGTCCCGGCCATGGTGATCCTGCTCGGCACCTCCCAGCACACCGCCCAGGGCACTTCCCTGTTGGCCATCCTGGTCACGTCGCTGGCAGGGACGAGGGTCAATCTGAAGAACGGGCTGGTCAAGCTGCGGCCGGCCGTCGTGATAGGGATTGCAGGGGCAGTGGCCGCCCCGCTCGGAGCCCTGGCTGCCCTGGCCATCGCCAACGATCAGCTGGCCCGGTGGTTCGGCCTCTTCCTTCTCTTCATGGCGGCACGTTCCTTCCGGCGGATCCTCTGGGGTCCCAAAGGGGCAGTCGCCGAGGACTGAACCCTGCCTATTGGCATGGAGCGGCGCGCCGATAGTCTCCCGAAGGTGGACTACGACTCCGCCACCTCCCTCATCGTCACCGACGTGCAAAACGACTTCGCCGATCCCAAGGGCAGCCTGTACGTGCGAGGGGGTGAGGAAGTCGTGACGGGGGTCAACGCCGAGATCGTCAGGGCGCTGGCGGCCGGGGCGACTGTGGTCTACACCCAGGACTGGCACCCGACCTCAACTCCACACTTCCAGAAGGACGGCGGCATCTGG
>DATBMA010000106.1:0-3203 GCA_036555105.1 Acidimicrobiia bacterium | reverse complement strand
GCCGGCGAGACGGTGGAGGCATGGGAGATGGCCCTCAATCGCCACGAGGGCCCGACCGCTCTCCTGCTCACCAGGCAGGGGTTGCCGGTGCTGGACCGGAGCGGGAGGGAGGGAGGAGTGAGCCGTGGCGCCTACCTCCTTAGGAATGGCACGGATCTCAGCTTGTGGGCCACCGGCTCAGAGCTCCATCTCGCCCTGGAGGCAGGGGCGGCACTGGAGACGGAGAGGAGGCTCTCGGTGCGAGTGGTCAGTGCCCCTTGCCTCGAAGCCTTCGCCCTCCAGCCAGATTCCTACAAGTCCAAGCTGATGCCGGACGATGTCCCCACTCTGTTCGTGGAAGCGTCGCGCACCGTCGGCTCGATCGGCACCATGCGGCCGCGGACGTTCCATCACCTCGGCCTCGACCGCTTCGGCGCCTCCGCTCCCGGCGACGACGTAGCCCGTGCCCTGGGCTTCACGACCGAGGGTGTAACGGCTGCGGCGCTGAAGCTGTTGGACGCCTGAGCGGCGAAGGGCGCGGCGGGCCAAAACAGGCCTTCCACTACAATTCGTGATTCCGCGACCCAGCCTTCGATCTGCGGCGCGCCCCCCGAATCAAGCCATGTCCACACTCACAGTCGACGACCGAGCCCCCATTTCCGCCTGGCGCCCGTACGTCAGCCAGCTGTGGCAACGACGGGAGTTCGGCTGGTTCCTGGCAATGGGCAACCTTCGTGCCCGCAACGCCTCCACCCTGCTCGGGCTCTTTTGGTGGATCGTCAACCCGGTCCTGATGGCACTGATCTATTTCGTGGTGTTCGGGCTGATATTCCCCGGCACCAGGGGGGCGGAGCACCAGTTCCTCTCCTACCTGATGTCGGGCGTGTTCGTCTTCAACTTCGTGGCGACCTCGATGACCAGCGGCGCCAACAGCATCCTCGCCAACTCCCGGCTGCTGGTGAACATCCGCTTCCCACGCCTGATCCTGCCGATGTCGGCGATCTTCGAGACATCGGTCGGCTTCCTGGCCTCCCTGCTGGTCTTCTATCTGATCGCATGGCCGGTCAACGGGATCGCCCCAGGGTGGACCCTGCTGGCGCTGCCGCCGGTGTTCCTGGCATCGGCGATCTTCAACCTGGGACTGGCCTCGCTGACCGCCCGGCTGGCGATCCCCTTCCGGGACATCAACAACCTGATCCCCCACATCACCAGGCTGTGGCTCTATCTCTCCCCGATCATCTGGCCGGTGGCGTTTCTGGAGAGCCTGCCGACCTGGGCGGAGCGGATCTTCAAGGCCAACCCGATGTATTCGATGCTGGAGGCCTACCGCTTCGTGCTCATGGGCCGTCCGCTCGGGCGAAATGAGGTGATCATGCTGGCGATCTGGGTGGTGGTCATCGGGTTCGGCGGGATCCTCTCGTTCGTCAGGTTCGAGGGGAACATGGTCAGGTACCTGTGACTGAGCTCGCCATCCGGGTGGAAGGCGTCAGTGTCTCCTTCCGGCCGTACATCGACAAGAGCCCGACCCTCCGCAAGACGGTCGGCAGCCGCCAGCACCGGTCGACCACGGTGGTCGATGCCCTGCGCGATGTGTCCTTCGACGTCGAGCGGGGTGAGCCTTTCGGGATCATCGGCCCCAACGGTGCCGGCAAGAGCACGCTGCTGCGGGTCCTGGCCAAGACGCTGCGCCCTGATCGGGGCTTGGTCGACATCCGCGGCCGCACGTCTTCGCTTCTCCAGCTCGGCGTCGGGTTCAATCCCGAGCTCTCTGGCCGCCGCAACGTATACCTGGGGGGGCTCGCCCACGGGATGCGGCTGAAGGAAGTGCAGGACAACTTCGACTCGATCGTCGAGTACGCCGGCTTGTGGGAGGCGATCGACCGGCCGCTCAAGACCTACTCGTCCGGGATGTTCTCCCGCCTCGCCTTCTCGGTCAGCATGCACCTGCGGCCCGACATACTCCTGCTCGATGAGGTACTGGCGGTTGGGGACCAGCAGTTCCAGGCCAAGAGCCTGGACTCGATGCGGCATCTGCTGTCTCGGGCGGGAACGATCATCTATGTCTCTCACGTGCTGGACTCGATCGAGGAGTTCTGCGAGCGGGCCTTGTGGATGGAGGACGGGACCGTCAAGCTGCTCGGCCCCTCCTCCGAGGTGGTCGAGGCCTACCGGGCGGCGACCGGCCCCGGTATCAGCATCGGCGGAGCGGCGACCCGCGGCGCCGGCGGAATGCCGGATGTCGCCGGTGGCTTAGGCGGAATCGGCCCGGTGTAGGAAGGCTGCCATCTGGCCGCGGGTCACCGCGTCCCAGGGGCAGTAGTGACTCCCACCACATCCGAGCGTCACCCTGGCCTCGGCGACCCGGTTGATATTGGGCTCGTGGACGATGCCATCGTCATCGGTGAACCAGTTGGTCGGGCTGTTGCCGAGGCTGTACGCCCTGGCGAGGAAAGTGGCCATCTGGGCACGGGTGAGGCTCTGGTTGGGACAGAACGCTCTGGTCCCGCACCCGCCGGTCACCCCGGATTCCGCCAAGCGGTTGATGGCGTCTTCGTGCACCGACCCGTTGTCGTCGTCGAACCAGTCCCGGGAGGCGGCCGGCAGGCCCAGCGCCCGGTTCAGGAACGTCGCCATCTGGCCGCGGGTCACCGCCTGGTTGGGACAGAAGTGATTGGCGTCACATCCGCTGGTGATGCCCTGGGCGACCATCCACAGGATGTCCTGCTCGAAGCTGGATCCGACCGTGTCGAGGAACGGGAAGCGATCCTCGCGGTCGTCCACCCACGCGTCCATGCGGCCGTCGAAGATCCAGGCGTTGGCCGATGGGGCCGCCCAGGACTGGTAGCCGGCGATCAACGCAGGCTGGGAGCTGTTGCCGGTGATCATGAAGTTGTATGTCACCCCAGCGGTAGTGTCGCGGCTCTTGTTGAAGTAGATCGCCCCTATCACCTGCTCCTCGGCCTTGAGCCCGGAGAACATGTCGTTCAGCCAACCGGGTCGCTTGCCGCCCGACTCGACCGAGCCGGTCTGGGTGATGAGGATCGGCTTGGCCCTGGTCACCTCCGACTGCATCTTCCGGATGTAGTCCAGGAAGGTGAGCTTGTAGTCCTGCCATGGGTTGTTGCGGTTGAGCCGAGCGAACCCGATGATGTCGACCTCGGCATCGCCCGGGTAGAAGTCGTCGTAGCTGAGCCCGGCGCTCGACCATCCGTTCATGGCGAAGA
>DATBMA010000105.1:0-24031 GCA_036555105.1 Acidimicrobiia bacterium | reverse complement strand
TGTTGGATGAGGGGAGGGCCGGGGACAACGTCGGGGTTCTCCTAAGAGGTGTTGGTAAGGATGAGGTGGAGCGGGGTCAGGTGTTGGCTAAGCCTGGGAGCATTACTCCTCATACCGGGTTTGAGGCTCAGGTGTATGTGTTGACCAAGGAGGAGGGGGGCCGGCATTCTCCGTTCTTTCCTGGATACAGACCGCAGTTCTATTTCCGGACGACGGATGTGACCGGGGCGGTGACTCTGCCGGAGGGGGTGCAGATGGTGATGCCGGGGGATAACACGCCGATGACGGTGGAGTTGATCGCCCCCATCGCCATGGACGAAGGCCTCCGCTTCGCCATAAGAGAAGGCGGCCGCACCGTCGGCGCCGGCCGCGTCGTAAAAATCCTGAAGTAGGTCGCCATCTCCTGCCGCGGCCCGAAGGGCCGTTGGGGGAGGTGCCGCTAAGGCGGCGGAGGGGGCCATCACTCGGCCTGCTGATAAAATCCCGCCAACCACGAATTGAGTACCAATGCCATCTGACAAGAGACCTCCGATCACGCTGGCCTGCGAGGAGTGCAAACGCAGGAATTACGTGACCACCAAGAGCAAGGCCAACACCCGCGAACGTGTGGAGCTCTCCAAGTATTGCCGCTGGTGCCGGCGCCACACCAAGCACCGCGAGACCCGCTGATCCCGGACCCCGGCCCTATGGTGCCGGGGTGGACCACCTCGAGGGCCGTGCCTACGGCCCTTATCCATACCGGCTCTGCCAGGAGAAGGTGGGCGAGTTCATCGCGGTCACTGGCGATCTGCCCGAGATGTGGAGGGACGTTGCCCCGCCAGGGTTCGCCGGAGCCTTGCTGTTCGTCGTCGCGCCCCATCTGCTGGGCGATCCCGAAGCGGGCCGGCATACACGCTCGGTCATCCACGGAGAGCAGAGATTCATCTGGCACGACGTGCTCCCGATGGAGGCGGACTGCCAGGTATCTGGCACGGTGGGCCGCATACGGGAACGGGCCGGCCTCTACTTCGTGGGGTTCGAACTGGAAGTGGCCGGCCCGGATGGGCTTCTCCTCACGGGGACATCCAGCTTCCTGATGTCCGGGGAGGCTCCTCCGGCAGGCGAGAGCCCGGATGGAGGGGAGCCCGAATATGACGCCGCCGGACCCAACGACCCTTGGACGACCTCGACCACCTTCACCGATCTCCGCCGCTCCGCCTCCAGGGCAGATCTGGTTCGGTATGCGGCCGCGTCCCGTGACTGGAATCCGATCCACTGGGACCACGAAGCTGCCCGCCGAGCGGGCCTTCCCGGAGTCGTGGCTCACGGCCTCCTCCAGGTGGCGTGGGCGGTTTCGGCCGCCACCCGGCTGGGAAATCGCCCGTTGGAGGGCCGGTTTCGGTTCAAGAGTCCGCTCCGGCCTGCGGTCCCGGCCGTGTTTCGGGGCACCGCCGAGGCCAACGCGATCCGTGCCGATCTGATCGCGGGGGATAACGTGGTCATGTCGGCTGACATGGCAATGGCGTAACCAGTGCACGTTCCGAGGGTCGAAGAGCTGGACGAGCAGGCTTTGCTCGCTCGGGCCAGAGGTGGCGACCGTGGAGCCTTCGCCGTTCTGGTCAGGGAGCACCAGCGCGACATCTACACGCTCGCCGTTCGTCTGACCGAAGACTACGACCAGGCCGCCGACGTCACCCAGGAAGCTTTCATCCGGGCCTGGAACGGCCTTCCCGGCTTTCGGGGGGATTCCAGCTTCGGGACCTGGATGTACCGGATCACGGTCAACACCGCCTGGACGTGGCGCCGCCGCCGGCGCAAGCACCAGACCGTCGACCTGGACGCGCTGGATGGAGTGCCGCCCGAGCTGCAATACCGGGATGATCTCGACGAGGCACTGGAGTTGCGCCATCGGCTGCGCTCGGCACTCAACGAGCTCCCTGTCGGCCTCCGCACCGTGGTCGTCCTGCGAGATGTCTACGGGCTCAGCCATCAGGAGATCGCCGACCATCTGGGCATCTCCACCGGGGCGGCCAAAGTCAGGCTCCACCGCGGTCACCGCCGCCTCCAGCGGCAGCTGGAAGATGGTGACTGATGCGATCTTCGGATCTGACCTGCGCCCTGGCCAGGAAGCTGACGACCTACGCGATCGCCGGTGACGCGTCATCGGCGCCACTGTCGGGCCATGTCGAGACCTGCCTTCGCTGCCAGGCCTACCGGGCCGAGCTAAGCCGCCGCCGACGTCAGCTCGGCGAGCTGGGCGGCCGGGTGGAGGCGCCCCCCGCCGATCTGGTCGACGCGATCTTCGCCGACCTCGACCGGCCGGAGCCGGTGGGAACCGGCTGGGTTCCCTGGGCGGGGGCAGCGGTGGCACTGTCGGTGATGGTTTGGCTGGCCCGGCGCCGCCTGGCGGCCTGAGCGTTGCCAGGGGTGCCTGGGCTAGCTATTGGGCTGGTTGGCTGCGGCACCTGGGGCAAGCACATCCTCAGAGATCTGGTCGGTCTCGGTTGCCAAGTGGAGGTGGTGGCGCGTAGCGAGGCATCCAGGTCTCGCGCCGGCAGTGGCGGCGCCCACTCGATCGTTGGCTCCATCGAGGAGCTGACTGCTCCCGACGGTGTAGTGGTGGCGGTCCCGACTTCGGTGCATGCCGAGGTCCTCGACGAGGTCTCGGAGCTGGGTGTCCCGATCTTCGTCGAGAAGCCGCTCACCAACGACCCAGTGGTGGCGCAACGCTTCAGGTACCGGGATGAGCTCTTCGTCATGGACAAGTGGCGCTACCACCCAGGGGTGGAGATGCTGCGTGAATGTGTCAACGACCAGCGGTTCGGCGCCATGCTGGGGATGCAGACCATCCGTCACGGCCTCTTCAATGGCCACTCCGACGTGGATGCGTTGTGGATCCTGGCCCCGCACGATCTGTCGATCGTCCTCGAGGTGACCGGTGGGATCCCGGAGCCGGTCGCAGCCATCGGCCACATCGTGGACGGCGAATCGAGTCTGCTCGGGATCCTCGGCGGCGGGATCAGCGTCGACATCTCCAGCAGAAGCAACATCTACCGGCGAGAGGTGCGGGTCTGGTTCGAGAAGGCGGTCGTCGCCATGGCGGATGGATACAGCGACATCCTCGAGGTTCGTACCACTCGAGCCGGGCGTGAGCCCTTGGCCGACCAAATCCCGGTCGGCTCGAGGCTGCCGCTTGAGGCTGAGCTGAGCGCCTTCCTCCGTCACCTCGAGGGTGGCCCTCCACCCAGGAGCTCGGCTGCCGAAGGCGTGTTGAACGTGGAGCGGGTGCAGCGACTGCGCGACCTCGCACAGGTCTGACGAGGTGGCGGCTTGAGCCCGCTCGCCACGGTGTTGGTGCCCACTCACGACCATGGTCCGCTGCTGGCCCACTCGGTCGGAAGCGCCCTCGAACAATCGGTCTCCGACATCGAGGTGTTCATCGTGGGGGATGGGGTCGACGACGCCACCCGACAAGTGGCTGTGGACTTGGCGGCGGGCGACGAGCGGGTCACCTTCTTCGACAACGACAAGGGCCCCCGGCATGGGGAGATCCTCCGTCATGCAGCCCTCAAGCAGGCAACGGGCCGAATCGTCTGCTACCTGTCGGACGACGACCTGTGGCTGCCCGGGCACGTCGCCTCGATGCTCGACCTGCTCGACGGCGCCGACTTCGCGCACGCGATCCCTGTGGGCATCCGCGTGGACGGGACGTTGTTCCTCTGGGCGGGCCACCTGGAGGTCCCGATCAGCCTCAGGCGGGTGGTCGCGTTCGACAACTTCATCCCCCTCTCGTGCGGAGCTCACACGATGGACCTCTATCGCCGGCTGCCCTCCGGATGGCAGACGACCCCACACGACGTCGCCACCGATGTCTACATGTGGTCTCAGATCCTGTCCCAGCCCGGCTGTCGGGCCCGATCGGGATCGCGCCCGACCGTGATGCACTTCCCCAGCACATGGAGGTCGGAGATGACCCCGGCTCAGCGTCTCGGGGAGCTTGCCAAGTGGCACCATCATGCCTCCGAGCCCGCATTCGAGACTCGGTTCACCTTGACCGTCCTCGAGGCGATGAGCCGTGAGAGGACGGGGGCGGTCGAGAAGTTCCGGGTGTTGGAGAAGCAGATCGCAGCACTTGATGGGCAGTTGCAAGGTGTCGAGCGACGGCTACAAGCTGCGCAGCAGCGCACGCAGGACCAAGAAGTCCAGCTGGCTGCGCTGCGGGCAGGGCTTGACGAGCAGCTAGCACTCCTCGCCGAGAGCAAGGAGCGTCTCGGGATCTACCGCGAGCGCCTGGACGCCAGCAAGCACCAGATCGAACGGATGTCAGGGTCGCTCACCTGGAGGACCCGGGACCTGCTGCTACGCGTACCTGGGGTCTCCCGGGTCACCCGATGGGCTGGAGAGGCTCGAGCACGGCGAGCAGCTGGCTGAAGGTCTGGGCTTCGGCGTCGCGCTCCGAGATGTAGGTGGGCTCGAACGGCCAATCGATGCCAAGGTCTGGATCCGACCAGACGCATGCCAGCTCGTCGTCGGTGTCCCAGTAGTGGGAGACGGCATAGACGTGGATGGAGGGCTCGTGAAACAGGAACCCGTGAGCCACTCCGTGTGGGATCACGATTGAGGACAGGGCCTCCCCGGCCAGGTCGACGGTGGTCGCGATGCCTTCGGTGGGAGAAGCCCGGCGGAGGTCACGCAGGCCCACTGTGGCGCGCCCGCTGACGACTGTCAGATAGTCATCGTGGGTGGGGTGGACGTGAACGCCCCGGAGGACGCCGCGGTTCGACCTGACTACGTTCCACTGGACCGGAGACACGCCGACACCCCAAGACTCCCGGTACAACTCGGTGAAGACCCCGCGGTCGTCGGGGAACATCGTGAGCTCGATCACGCTCACCCGGTCGATCACCCCGGATCGCTCGACGGCGGGTGCGGTCACCGCCGCCATTCAAGCAGCGGGGGAGTGAGGACCAGCCCTCGGCCCGGAGGGCGGCATGACTTCCGGGCAGGGCAAGTTTCCTCGCCTACGGGGAGGGCGTATACTTGAGCGTCCCGCTGCGAACCCCCCCATAGGGGTGTAGCTCTAACTGGTCAGAGCGCCGGTCTCCAAAACCGGAGGTTGGGGGTTCGAGTCCCTCCACCCCTGCGAGAGCTCGCCCGATCAGACTAGGAAAGAACAAAAGATGAACCGAGAGATGCGCCGCATGATGGAGCGCGAAGAGCGGCGCCAGAAGAAGGACAAGGGCGCTGCCGGTAACGCCCCTGCGGCCCGCACGCAGGCGGCTGCGGCGCGCACCTCGGCGCCTGCGGTCGAGCGCAAGCCATTCTTCCAACGGGTGCGGCAATACCTCCATGAGGTGAGGGTCGAGCTCAAGAAGGTCAACTGGCCGACCCGCGAGCAGATGATCAGGTTCACAACGGTCACCCTGGTCGTAACGATCGTTCTGACCCTTCTCATCTTCGGCCTCGACGTGGTGATGAAGGGTGCGGTGTTCCGCCTGTTCGAATGGTTGGGGGCGTCATGACGATCGAACCGATGGCCGAAGAGCAGGTGGAGGTGGCGGAGGTCGAAATCCCTGTCATCAGCCCATTCGACCTGCCGGGCGACTGGTACGTCATCCACTCCTATTCCGGCTACGAGAACAAGGTGAAGGCCAACCTCGAGACCCGAATCCACTCGATGCACATGGAGGATCGGATCTTCGAGGTCCACATTCCCATGGAAGATGTCGTCGAGATCAAGGCCGGCAAGAAGGTCACCGTTCCCCGCAAGGTTTTTCCCGGCTACATCCTCGTGCGCATGACCCTCGACGACGACTCCTGGTATGCAGTGCGCAACACCCCTGGAGTGACCGGGTTCGTCGGGGGCAACAACAAGCCGACCTCACTCTCCCGCCGCGAGGTGGAGCGCTTCCTCGGCGTCCAGAAAGAGGAAGAGAAGGTCAAGCCTCGCTTCAAGCCGGAGTGGGAAGTAGGAGAGACGGTGCGGGTCATCACCGGGCCGTTTGCCGACTTCAACGGCAACATCGAGTCGATCAACCTCGACCAGTCGAAGGTGGTCGTGCTCGTCAACATCTTCGGGCGCGACACCCCGGTCGAGCTCGGATTCGAAGACATCCAGAGGAGCTGAGCAGAGGCGCAGCCGCCTCGGTCAATCAGGAAAGAGCATGGGAAGAAAGAAACTCGTCACCACCGTCAAGATGCAGCTGGCCGCCGGCCAGGCGACTCCCGCCCCTCCGGTGGGGACCGCCCTGGGCCCGCATGGCATCAACCTGATGGACTTCGTCAAGGCCTACAACGACGCCACCTCGAGCCAGCGGGGGATGATCATCCCGGTCGAGGTCTCGGTCTACGAGGACCGCAGCTTCACCTTCATCACCAAGACCCCACCGGCGGCGGCCTTGTTGCGCCAGGCGGCTCGGGTCGACAAGGGATCGGCGGAGCCCAACAAGGTGAAGGTTGGAACCGTCACCAGGGCCCAGGTCAAGGAGATCGCCGAGATCAAGATGGTCGACCTGAATGCCAACGACATCGAGGCGGCCATGAAGGTGGTGGAGGGGACCGCCCGCTCGATGGGCATCAAGGTCGAAGGCAACTGAACGAGCGGTCTCCAGACCGCAGAGAGTGGGAGGGCGCACCGACGCCCGCTGACCACAGGAGGAAGAAATGCCGCAGCACGGCAAGAAGTACGAAGCGGCTGTCAAGACATTCGATAGCCAGACCCCCTATCCGGCCCCGGCCGCCATGGCGATGGTCAAGGAAATGGCCCCAGCCAAGTTCGATGAAACGGTCGAGGCGGCGTTCCTGCTCGGGATCGACCCTCGCAAGGCCGACCAGCTGGTGCGGGGCACCGTCTCCTTGCCGCACGGCACGGGCAAGAAGATCCGGGTCGCGGTATTCGCCCCCGCCGACAAGGCACGCGAGGCTCAAGAGGCGGGCGCCGACTTGGTCGGCGGCAAGGAGCTGGTGGAGGAGATCGCAGGCGGGAGGGAGCTCGACTTCGACCTCGCCATCGCCACCCCCGACCTCATGGCCGACGTCGGCAAGCTGGGACGGGTGCTGGGCCCCCGGGGCCTCATGCCCAACCCCAAAGCAGGCACCGTCACCCAGGACGTGGCCAAGGCGGTTGGAGAGTTCAAGTCGGGACGGATCGAATACCGCAATGACCGCTTCGGCAACGTCCACGTGCCGGTGGGCAAAGTCTCGTTCGAGCCAGAGCAGCTGGTGGCCAACCTGGCGGCGGTGACGGCCGAGATCGTCAGGGCCAAGCCCGCTTCGGCCAAGGGCCGCTACGTCAAGGGGCTGACTGTGTCATCGACGATGGGCCCTGGCGTGAAGATCGACACCGGCAAGATCGAAGACATCACAGGACTTGCGCACTGAAAATGCTCTCCCCCTCCGGGGGACACATGAGTGAGGGGGTCGCCGGGTCCCAGGACCGGGAAGGCTTCGGCTGCCAGGTCCACCGTCCGAACGAAGCAGCCAGTTCTTGCGTTCCCGGGGTAGGGACCGGGAATACCGTGGCCACTTCGTCGCCTTCCGTCGATCTGGGCCGGGCGGGGGCGGTCAGGATGCCCGCCACTTCGTCCGGCGACCCCCTGTTCTCAACACGGGGAGTGTGCCAAAGGGCCGGGCATAATGTCCAGACAGGAATTGCCAGGTGGTTTCGCGGCCCATCTCCGACAGGCGCTTTTCGCTCAAAATACGCACTCCGGTAGGATCCGCCCACACAACCCGTCTTACTCGGCCCGAGACCGCTGGTAGCTCTGCGTAAACCCAGCGTTAGGTCGCTCAGATCGTTGAGCCCTCTCGTGCGCGAGGGGGCTTATCTCATGCAAGGAGGAGCGGATGCCGAGACCTGAGAAGGTCCAAGCGGTAGCCGACATCAAGGACAAGTTCGAGGGGGCTCAGGCCGTATTCCTCACCGAGTACCGCGGCATCACCGTCAAGCAGCTGGCTGAGCTCCGACGGAGCCTGCGCAAGACCGGTGCCGACTACAAGGTCGTGAAGATGACCCTGGCCAGGCGGGCAACCGATGGTTTGGGCATCGAGGGTCTCGAGGAGAAGCTCGAAGGCCCGACAGCGCTGGCCTTCGCCAATGAGGATGCGGTCGCTACCGCCAAGGCACTGCGCGACTTCGCCAAAGAGAACGATCGCCTGGTCCTCAAGGCCGGGGTAATGGGCGGCGACCTGCTGCGCCCCGAGCAGATCACCAAGCTCGCCGAGATCGAGCCGCGCGAGGTGTTGTTGTCGAAGATCGCCGGCGCCGCCAAGGCACCGCTCTCCAAGCTGGCCGGTCTCATGGCGGCCTTCAACCGCAATGCCGCCTCGATGTTCTCCCAACTGATCGACAAGAAGGGGGGCCTCGAGCCGCCGGCTCAGGCCGAGCCCGAGACGGCGCCGGAGCCTGCTGCGGTGGAGGAGCCTGCTGCGGTGGAGGAGCCGGATGCGCCGAAGCCTGCTGCTGCGGACGAGGCAGCCGCGGTGGACGAGGCAGCCGCGGTGGAGGAATCAGTTTCAGTGGACGAATCGACTTCCGTAGAGGAGGAATGAAATGGCGAAGATGACCAAGGACGACCTGCTGACCGTATTCGAGGAAATGACTGTCCTCGAGCTCAAGGAGTTTCTCGACGCCTTCGAGGAGCGGTTTGACGTGACCGCCGCGGCACCGATGGCGGTGGCCGCCGTGGCCGGTGGCGGAGCGGGAGCCGCGGCTCCGGTCGAGGAGGAGAAGGACGAGTTCACCGTGGTGCTGGCCGCCGTCGGCGACCAGAAGATCCAGGTGATCAAGGAAGTCCGCGCTCTCACCAGCCTCGGCCTCAAGGAGGCCAAGGACCTGGTCGACGGAGCACCCAAGCCGGTGCTCGAGAATGTCGACAAGGGGACCGCCGACAAGGCCAAGGCGCAGCTGGAAGGCGCCGGCGCCACCGTCGAACTGCAATAAGGTCTCAAGGTCTCACTGTCTCACGTGAGACTTCGAGACTTTGAGACCGTGCGACCTTCCCAGGCCCGGCCAAGAACGCTCCCAAGGGTCCTCCCTCCCGTTCGCGCAGGGCGACATTGGCCTTCAACCGCTCCAGGTTCTGGGCGATTGCCTTGGTGGCAGCCGGCACCGGCGTCTCCGCAAAGAACGCGGTGACGTCGGCGGCCGCTTCGGGCTGTGACAGCTCGGAGATGCCTTCCACCATCCGGCGCAAAGTGGTGGAAGGCAGGGCGACGACCTCGTCCCACCGACGTCGGGTCTCCGCCCATGCTTCCGGTCCAGCCTCCACCCTGAAGGTGGAGCCGATCATGAAGGTGGCGTCCTGCTTGCGGAATCTGCCGTCGAGCGATCTCGACACCGTCTCCTTGACGAGGTCCGGATCGTCGAAGCTGGCGATGGCCTGCAGGTAGCGCAACTCGGCTTGGGGGTCACCGGCCGCCTGGTGCGCGGCGACGTACTGGTCGTACTCGGATCTACCCCCGTGGCTGCCAGTGACGAAGAGGGCAGCCCGAGCGATCTCGGGGTCGAGCCCATTGACTCCACTCATCACCTGGGTTGCCATCTTGCGACAGAAGTCGATGGTCGGCTGATGGGCCGCCAAGCGGCCTCGAGCCACGACCAGCTGGCCGCGAAGGCGCCTGGTTAGGTCGTCATCCCCCTCTGCTGCCGTCACCCCAAGCCGCTCTTGAGCCGGTCCGATCAGCCGGTCCGCCCATTGCTGGAACCTCTCGACATCCTCCGGCCTGACCACGTGATGTCGAAGGGCGGCCAGACCCACGAGGAGGCTCTGCCAGATCGACTGCTCGGTCTCCTGGCCGTATGCGGATGCCAATTCCAGATAGTGAGCGGCCCGCATCTGACCAGACTCCACAAACGCCCAGGCGTCGTCGATGATCACGTAACGCTCGAGGGGTGTGAGCTCTCCCAGTCTGGCGACCAAGGACCGCAGCAGATCGGCCGGGTACAGGGTCCGGTAGAAGCCCCAACCATCGGCATTGGCCGTCAACCACCCCACCTCGTCGTCGAGGCTCACCGTCGTCTCATCGTCGGTCAGCAACAGTTTCTCCTCGAACGGGCCTGCCTTGGTGGCGCCCCTGAGCTGGATGGGGATCCTCCAGCGGGTCTGATCGGACTCGTCGGGAATGGTCAGGTAGCGCCGCTGGGCGATCGTCACGGACGGGCCGGACAGACGCACCTCTACCTGAGGGAAACCCCTCTGCAAGATCCAGGTGTCCATGATTCCGCCCACCCCTACTCCGGAGGCGCCGTCGAGGCCCTTCCAAAGATCGGCGGTGACTGTGTTGGCGTGCTCGTGAGCAACGAGATAGTCGCCCACGCCGCGCCTGAACGCCTCCTCGCCGATGTACTGCTCCATCATCCGCAGGATCGCCGAGCCCTTGCCGTAGGTGAGGGCGTCGAACATCTCGTTCGCCTCTTCCGGTGAGCCCACCTCGAACTCCACCGGGCGGGTCGACTGCAGGGCATCGACCCCGTACGCCCAGGGTCGCTCGATGGCTCCGAACGCAAGCCAGCGCTTCCAGTCGGGGCGGGAGGCGTCTGTCGCCTTCACCTCCATGAACGTGGCGAATGCCTCGTTCAACCAGATCCCCTCCCACCACTCCATCGTCACCAGGTCACCGAACCACATGTGGGCGGTCTCATGCCCGATGACATCGAGCACCCGCAGCCGCTCGGCTTGGCTCGCATTGGCCAGGTCGAGCAGCAGAGCTGCTTCCCGGTAGATGACGCAGCCGAGGTTCTCCATCGCCCCGAAGCCGAAGTCAGGCACGGCAACGTGATCGAGCTTGTCGCCCGGATACGGGATTCCGTAGTAGTCGCGCAGGTACCGGAGAGTGAATGCAGCGCACTCGAGCGCATACGGCGAGAGGTGGAGCTTGCCGAGAGGTGCGATGACCCTGACCGGGACCCCGTCGACGTCGAGGGGCTCGGTCGCCTCGAATGGGCCAACCACCATCGCCACCAGGTAGGTCGACATCTTCATCGTGTCGGCGAACCTGACAGTGGCCTTGCCGTCTGCTACCTCGCGGCCGATCTCGGTCGTGTTCGAGATGGCCATTAGATCCTCCGGCACCACCAGAGTCACCGAGAAGACGGCCTTGAGATCGGGTTCGTCCCAACATGGGAACGCCCGTCTGGCGTCGGTCGCCTCGAACTGGGTCGATGCGATCGTCCGCTCCATACCGTCGGTGTCGGTGAATTTCGAGCGGTAGAAGCCGACCAGGGGGCCGTCCAGGGTGCCGGTCCATTCAAGGTCCAGCAAGGCCGGTCCCGGCTCGATCTCACCCGGCAACACGATCGTCAACCGCTGCCCATCGGCATCGGTCTCGACCGACCCTTCGATCCGATCGCCATGGCGGTCCAGCCCCGCGGCCGTGACCGTGATACCGACGCCGTTCAGGACGATGCGGTCGGTCGGCTGCTTGACGTTGACTGTGACCTGGCCTGACCCTATGAAGCTCCCGGCCTCGAGATCGGGCTCGAAGGTCAGGTCATAACGCTCCGGGAGGACGTTGCGAGGTAGCCGATAAGGGTTGTCGGACAAGGAGACTCCGCGTTCGGGGAAGCCGGGATGGTAACCGGGAGCGTGTATGTCCTCCCCCGGAGGGGGAGGTGGCACGAAGTGGCGGAGGGGGCGGTCAGCTAAATCGGGGCCAGGTTGGACCCGTGGTTGCGATCGTTCCGGAACCACGTTTGGGAAGGGATCCAGGGTGGGCGCCGGTCGGTCGGACCGCCCCCTTTGCCGCCCAGGCGGCATTCCCCCCTCCGGGGGGACACATACCTCACCACTGGTGGTGTTCGAATTCACCCCGGGGCCGATCGACCCGCTCGTATGTGTGGGCCCCGAAATAGTCGCGTTGGGCCTGGATGAGGTTGGCCGGCAACTGTCCCGACCGGTACCCGTCATAGAAGGCGAGGGCGCTGGCATAGGCGGGCACCGGGATGCCGCCCTCGACTGCGGCTGCCGCCACCCGCCGCCAGCCGGTTTGGGCCTTGGCGAGCGCCTCGGCGAAGAACCGGTCGAGCAATAGGTTGGCCGGCGGGGGTTCCCGTCCGAACGCGGCGGTTATGTCGTCGAGGAACGCCGCCCGGATGATGCAGCCCTCCCGCCAGAGTGAGGCGATCCTGCCCAGGTCGAGGTCCCAGCCGAAGACTTCGGACGCCGAGGCAAGGAGCATGAATCCTTGTGCGTAGCTGACGATCTTCGAGGCGTACAGCGCCTGCTCCAGATCGCTGTCGTCCAGTTCCCCGATGCCGGCGGGACCGGCCAGGAACTCCGAGGCCAACACCCGCTCCTCTTTTCGGGCGGAGACCATCCTGGCGTAGACCGCCTCGGCGATGAGGGTGACAGGCTGGGCCAGCTCCATGGAGGCATCGACCGTCCACTTGCCCGTCCCCTTCTGTCCGGCGGCATCGAGGATCGTCGTGACGAGTGGCACACCGGGCGTCTCCTCGACCTGCAATATCTCGGCGGTGATGTCGATGAGGAACGAGTCGAGCACCCCCTCACCGAAGCGGCGGAAGGTCTCGCTCATCTGCGCGTGGGAGCGGCCCGCAGCCAGGAGCAGGTGGTAGGCCTCGGCGATCACCTGCATGTCCCCGTACTCGATCCCGTTGTGCACCATCTTCACGAAATGACCGGATCCTCCAGGCCCGATCCAGTCGCAGCAAGGCGTTCCGTCCTCGACTTTGGCCGCGATCGCTTGGAGGGGTCCTTGCACCAAGGGCCAGGCCTCGCCGGCTCCGCCCGGCATGATCGATGGCCCGTGCCTCGCTCCCTCCGCTCCCCCCGAGACTCCGGCTCCAACGAAGAGGATGCCGCGCCTGGCGAGCTCATCCACCCTCCTGGCGGTGTCGGTGTAAAGCGAGTTGCCGCCGTCGATGATTACGTCGCCTGAGTCGAGCATCGGTGCCAGCTGTTCGATCACGGCATCGACTGCGGGACCGGCGGTCACCATGAGCATGATCCGACGCGGGCGGTTGACCGACTCAGCGAGCTCGTGCATCGAGCCCGCGCCGACGACGTCAAAGCCGCTAGCCATGCCGGCCAGGTATTCGGCGGTGATCTCTCCTCGCCGGTTGTAGACCGCGACGCGGTTCCCGTGGTCGGCGAAGTTGAGGGCGAGGTTCTGGCCCATCACCCCCAACCCGATCAGTCCCAGATCGGCATGACTCATCTCGGCCGAATCTAACCCCGGTAGATTCGCGCCCGATGCCAGTGCTGTTGGGGATCGACATCGGTGGGTCGGGAATCAAAGGCAACCTGGTCGAGCCCGAGACCGGTCTGCTGCTGGCAGAGCGTTTCAAGGTGCCGACTCCGCAGCCTTCGCTCCCCCCCGACGTAGCCAACGCGGTGGCGGAGGTCGCTTCTCACTTTGCCTACAGGGGGCCCATCGGCTGCACCTTCCCGGCGATCGTCAAGGGAGGGGTGACTTGGAGTGCAGCCAATGTCGATACCGCCTGGATCGGATATGACGCCGCCGGGCTGTTTGGGCGAGTCACCGGTGAGCGCATCACCGTCATCAACGACGCAGACGCGGCCGGGATGGCGGAGATGGCCTTCGGGGCGGGCGCAGGGGAGCGAGGGGTTGTGCTGGTCCTCACTTTTGGTACCGGCATCGGATCGGCGCTCTTCAGTGACGGCCGCCTGGTCCCCAATACCGAGTTCGGTCACATCGAGCTGGCCGGCTTCCGCCCCGTAGAACAATGGGCCGCGGCCAGGGTGAGGTCGGACGAGGATCTGACCTGGGAGGATTGGGGCCGCAGAGTCGATCGTCTGCTCCATCACCTCGAGCAGGTCCTGTCACCCGACCTGTTCATCATCGGAGGAGGAGTTGCCAGGCGCTTCGCCAAGTTCCAGGACTTTCTCACCGTGCCGGTCAAGACCGTGGCGGCGCTCCTGGAGAACGAAGCCGGGATAGTCGGCGCCGCCATGGCTGCTGCCCGCTCTATCCGCTGACGAATTCGGCGTAGGCCGCCAGGCTGGCCTTGGGCAGCCGGACCTCGAGGATGGCGCCCGAGTCGTCGTGCTTCTCTGCCAGGACCTCGCCGTCTCGGTGAGCGGCCGCTACCAGATCACTGCGGGCGTAGGGGATCTCGAGCCTGACAATCGTTCGGTCCGACTCAACCAGGGTCGATAGTCGGTCGAGAAGCTGCTCCATGCCGGTTCCCACATGGGCCGACACCACGACCGCGTTGGGATAGACATTGGCAAGCCGAGCCAGCTGGGCCGGCTCTGCAGCGTCGGCCTTGTTGAGGGCAATCAACTCCGGGACTTCGGCGGCGCCTATCTCTGAGAGCACTTCCCGCACCGCTTCCACCTGCCGGTCGGGATCGGGGTCGGATGCATCGACGACGTGTATGAGCACATCGGCTTGTTCCACGTCCTCCAGGGTCGAACGGAATGCCTCGACCAGATGATGGGGGAGGTGACGGATGAAGCCGACGGTGTCGCTCAAGACGACATGCCGCCCGTCGGGCAGCCGCAGGCGTCTTGCGGTGCTGTCGAGAGTTGAGAAGAGGCGGTTCTCAACCAGCACGTCGGCGGCGGTGAGCCGGTTGATCAGGGTCGACTTGCCGGCATTCGTGTAGCCGACCAGAGCTACCTGGGGCACCTCGTTGCGACGCCGCGCCTTGCGCTGGGTGGTCCGTGAGCGCGCCACGTCTTTCAGCTCCTTCTCCAGTCGGGTGATGCGCTGTTCGATCCGTCGCCGATCCGACTCGAGCTTGGTCTCACCGGGACCCCGGGTGCCGATTCCCCCGGCCTGCTGGGAGAGCTCGGTCCCCCTCCCCCGTAGCCTCGGCAGGCGGTAGCGAAGGAGGGCGAGCTCCACTTGCAGTGATCCGATCTTGCTGTGGGCGTGCTGGGCGAAGATGTCGAGGATGAGCGCCTCACGATCGACGACGTCGCATCCGAAGAGCTTCTGGAGGTTGCGCTGCTGGGCCGGGCTCAGCCCGGCGTCCACCACGACCACATCGATGTCGAGCGCATTCGTGGCTGCAGCCAGATCGGAGGCCTTGCCCTTGCCGATCAGATATGCGGCATCCGGGACCGGGCGTCGCACGAGCTCGCGGTCGATGGCGTCGGAGCCGGCTGTGTCGGTCAGAAGGGCCAGTTCCTCCAATGATCTCTCTGCCTCGGCCATGCCGACTCCGGGGAGCTGCACCCCGATCAGGAACGCGCGTTGACGTCCAACTCCGAGGTCGGTGACGGTGGCAGTGAGGCGCCGGCTCTGCCGGCGAGGGCGATTGACCGCTGGGGTGGTCACCGGCTCACCGTAACGATCGGCTCCAGTCCGGCCGGAGGGGTTTTCCTCGAGCAACTCACTCACGCCGGAGCCCCCTAGAGATACTGGCCCTCCGCCGTCACGTGGGTGAGCTCCTCTTCGGCGATGATCTGCGACTCTCGCACGGCCACGACGGGTTTGCCCGTCGGTGGCCAGATGAAGCGCCACGCCCCGGATGGCACTGCCCAGAAACGCTGACCGGTCCTGACGTCCACCAAGGTGAGGGCGTCATTGCCGTCTTTGGTCCCGACCGGGACCAGGAGCCCGGATCGGGTGGTCGACTCCTCGGGGGCATGGCCGACTCTCCAGCCCTGCATCACCTTGTAGCCGTTCTCGCCTGCCATCTCCCGCGAGTCTCGCAGAACCGGGGTTTTGGAGGAATAGCCGGCCGTCAGCGGGCCCGGCCCCTTCGGGCCAGCCACGTCACCAGCACCACCAGGGCCGCCAGCCCCAGCAAGGCCGGATAGCCGATGTAGCCGGTGAATACCTGTGTCGGCGGGTCGGTGTCACCGGTGATGGTGCAGGCCCCAAGTGAGATCAGGGTCAGCACCCCGAATCCCACCACGACGCCGGTGACGAAGTCGCGTCGCTTGCGGGTCAGCACCGCCAGAACGACCACCGCCGGGACCGTCGCCAAGTAGAGCGGGAAGCCCAGGTTTCCGGAGAGGGCGAACATCCCCAGGTTGACGATGCCCAGCGTGGCTGCGCCGGCCAGCACCCACCATGGGTTCATGGCGGCCGGCGCGGCTGGTTCTGTGGTCACCGGCGGGAACTTAACGGTGGCCGACCACGGTCGGTCGGAACCGGTCGCAGCATGGGGCCTGTGTACCGTTCCCGCCCATGGCGGAGCGTCATTTCAGCGAAGCCCTCCACTACCACGAAGAGCCGCGGCCCGGCAAGCTCGAGGTGCGGGCGACCAAGCCCACCGCCACCCAGCACGACCTCAGCCTCGCCTACACGCCCGGGGTGGCGGAGCCATGTCGGGAGATAGCGGCGGATCCCGATGCTGCCTACCGGTTCACCAACAGGGCCAACTTGGTGGCGGTCGTGTCAAACGGCACCGCGGTCCTGGGCCTCGGCAACATCGGGGCGCTGGCCGGAAAGCCGGTGATGGAGGGCAAGGCGGTCCTTTTCAAGCGCTTCGCCGATATCGATGTCTTCGACCTCGAGGTGGGCTCAGAGGACCCGGATGACCTGATCCGCTTCTGCGAGCTGCTCGAGCCGACCGTAGGGGGCATCAACCTCGAGGACATCCGGGCGCCGGATTGCTTCTATGTCGAAGAAGAACTGCGAAAGCGCCTCGACATACCGGTGTTCCACGACGACCAGCACGGCACCGCCATCATCGCCGGGGCCGCCTTCCTGAACGCCCTCGAGCTGACCGAGAAGCCGATCGACCAAGTGAAGGTGGTCTTCTCTGGGGCAGGCGCCGCCGGCATCGCCACTGCCCGCTTCTTCCAGTCGCTCGGGGTCAGGCCGGACCACCTCCTGCTGTGTGACTCGACGGGCGTGATTCACGACGAGCGAGACGACCTGACCCCGATCAAGCTCGAATTCGCCCGCCACACCTCATGCCGAACGTTGGCCGACGCCCTGGTGGGGGCGGATGCTTTTGTCGGAGTCTCCGTGGCCGGCACCGTCAGCTCTGAGATGGTGAGGGCCATGGCCGATACACCGATCGTTTTCGCTCTTGCCAACCCCGACCCAGAGATCACCTACGAGGACGCCCGTTCCGCGCGCCTAGACGCCATCGTCGCCACCGGCCGCAGCGACTACCCCAACCAGGTGAACAACGTCCTCGGCTTTCCGTTCATCTTCCGGGGTGCCCTCGACGTGAGGGCCAAGGGAGTCAGCGAGGGGATGAAGGTGGCCGCCGCCCGAGGATTGGCCGACCTCGCCCGCCAGCCTGTGCCCGACTCGGTGCTGAAGGCGTACGGAGCCGACCGGATCGGGTTCGGGACGGAGTACCTGATCCCCAAGCCCTTCGACCCGCGGGTGCTGTGGACGGTCGCCCCTGCTGTGGCCATGGCGGCGACGGAAGAGGGCCTGGCTCGGAGGCCACTGGTCGATGCCGGGGCATATGGCGAAGGGCTGCGGGCTCGTTTCCAGGCGACCTACGGCCTGGTCACGGCCATCACCACCAAGGCCAAGAACCGTCCGATGCGAGTGGTCTTCCCTCACGGTGACGATCTGCGTCTGCTTCGGGCTGCCCGGCGAGTGGCGGACGAGGGCATTGCCACCCCGGTGCTGCTCGGTGATGCCGGGGTGATGAGGGACCTGGCGGCAGAGGCGGGTCTTTCCATGGAGGGCTTCGAGTTGATCGACCCCACGCTCGAGGAGACGACCCGCAGCCGCTACGCCGCCACCCTCGAACAGCTGCGGCGAGAGAAGGGGATGACGGTTCAGGAGGCCGAACGGAGGGTTCTCGACCCCAACATGTTCGGCGCCCTCATGGTCAAGGAGGGCGCAGCCGACGCGGTGATGGGGGGTCTCACCACTTTCTACCCAGAAACCATCCGCCCGGCTCTGCAGGTGCTGCCGTTGCAGCCAGGCCGAACGGTCGTGAGCGCGGTGTACGTGATGATCATCGGGGCCAACCCCATCTTCTTCACCGACTGCGCGGTCAACATCCAGCCCACCTCCGAGCAACTGGTGGAGATCGCGGCAGCTGCAGTCGAGGTGGCGGCAAGGATGTTCGATCGGGAAGCACGGGTGGCCTTCCTCAGCTATTCAGACTTCGGGAGTGCCGGCGGCGAGGAGCCTGAGCGGGTGCGAACGGCCGTCGAAATCTTCCGCCGCCTGTATCCGGAAGTGCCGATGGATGGGGAGATGCAGGCCGACACCGCCGTCGTCGCTGATCTCCTGGTCGCCCGCCATCCTGGCGGTCCGCTGGACCAGGCCGCCGACATACTGGTGTTCCCCAATCTCACCGCAGCCAATGCCTCCTACAAGCTATTGAACCGACTGGGCGGGGCGGAGGTGATCGGCCCGATCCTCACCGGGTTCGGGCGGTCAGTCCACGTTCTTCAACGTGATGCTGAGGTCGGCGACGTGGTCAACATGACGGCCATCGCGGTGGCCGATGCCCAGGCCAAGAGCCTGGAATGACCAGCGATCCGGGCCTCGACGCTCGCATCTCCGCAGCGGTCTCGGCCGGCGGCATCGCCGACATCACGACGATCGGGCGCAAGACGGGCTTGCCCAGACGCAAGGAGATCTTCTTTCACAACTTCGACGGTGTTCTCTACATCGGGGGTCGCCCTGGCTTCCCACGCGACTGGATCGCGAACCTGCGAGCAAATGCGGACTTCACCCTCCACCTCAAGCGAGGTGTTGCAGCTGACCTCCCCGCTCGGGCCGAGGTCATCGGAGACCCGGTGCTGCGCCGGAGGATTCTTTACCGAATGATGACCGAGAGTTGGAACATGCCTGCCGATAAGGCGGCTGCCGATGTTGATCGGTGGGAAAGGACATCACCGCTGGTCCGCTTCGAGCTGGTCTGAGGGAGGATGACGCCAGACGGCGTCCCGCTCGGCCACGAAAAGCGGACGCATTGGACCTAGGGTGGCCGACATGCGCAGGCTCGCTGTGGTGGTTCTCGCCATGCTGGCTGCGTGTGGCACCTCGCCGGTGGGCGACTCCACCACCGTCACAAGCACCACCTTGCTGGCGACCACCTCAACCAGCACCACGGCCGTACCAACTACCAGCACGAGCCTGGCTCCGACGACCACCACCGGCGCCGTCGTGCCGCTGCCGACGGTCGAGGGTCTCGTCGAGTATCCGGTCCCTGCCGGCACGCATCCTCATGATGTGGCGGTCACGCCGGACGGAGCCGTCTGGTACACGGGACAGGAGACCGGCGTGCTGGGGCGCATCGATCCTGCGATGGGCGACCTCGAAGAGGTCGACCTTGGCCCCGGCTCGGCCCCACATGGCGTGATCGTCGGGCCTGACCGGGCGCTGTGGGTCACCGATGGAGGGCTGAACGCCATCGTCAGGGTCGACCCCTCCAGTCGGAGGGTCCGAACTTTCCTCCTCGATGGGGGGGACGCCAACCTCAACACCGCCGTCTTCGACCTCGATGGGATCCTCTGGTTCACCGGCCAGGCCGGCATCTACGGCAGGCTCGATCCCGCCACCGCCGAGATGGAGATCTTCGAGGCTGGTGGTGCCGGCCCATATGGGATCACCGTCACCCCCTCCAACGAGGTGTTCTACGCATCGCTGGCGGGCAACCACATCGCCCAGATCGATGTTGCGACGGGAATGGCAACGAGGATCGATCCTCCAACAGCCGATCAGGGTGCCCGCCGCGTCTGGTCCGATTCGTCGGGGGTGGTCTGGGTCAGCGAGTGGAACGCCGGCCAGCTGGGGGCTTACGACCCAAGCAACCAGACCTGGCAGGAGTGGCCGCTGCCGTCGGGAGCAGTGGCTCGGGCCTATGCCGTGTACGTCGATGAGACGGATCGGGTCTGGCTCACCGATTTCGGTGGCAACGGGTCCCTGGTGAGGTTCGATCCCTTCACCGAGACGTTCGAGTCCTTTCCGCTGCCCACCCCCAATGGAGACGTGCGCCAACTGAACGGCATAGAGGGCCAGGTGTGGGGGGCCGAATCTGCTGCCAACGCTCTGATCGTCGCCCGATTCGGCTGAAACGGTTTAGGTCCTCGATTCGAGGGGTACAGGACATGTATGCGACCGAGATCGCACCCTTTCTTGAAGAATCCCCGCCGTCGGCAAACAGCCCGGCTGGCCGCGGATCACCCCTCGATCTGGTGGAACGTGCGGTGGAACCCGCCGCCGCCGGCATTGGCCGCCACCAACGACGGGTTCCGTAGGCGTCGGGCCGCCTGACCACTCCCGACTGAGATCTACGCCGGCGCCGTAGTCCGTTCGGCGACGTCCCTGATCCCTAGCCCGATCAGCACGAAGACGATGCCCATGAGCACGGCCATCCCGGCCACGCCGAAGGCCACCACTGAGGTGAACAACGAGGCCTGCAGATACGACGCGGTTGCAGCCACCTGGCGCAGCGGATCATCACGGTCCAATTCCGCGTAGTACTTGCCGCCAGTCGCCTCCAGCGAGTGCTTCTCGATGACCTTCGCCTGGCAATACGCACTCAAAGGACCGTTCACCTCGTCGCCTGCGAGGCAACTGGCGTCATCTGACACGACGATTTTCTGGTCCGCCAAGGTGTCGCTCACGAACCACCAGGTCGCGGCCCCCGAAACAACCAGGATGATCCCGAGGACGACTGCGGAAATCGATGCGGTCTTTCTCACGTTTCCTCCCTTTGTCGGCATCAAACTTATCCGTCTCGGGGCGGCGGCGTAGGGTCCAAGGTCCACAGAGGGAAGGACCGACTCGAGACCCAAGACTCAAACCTGCTCTGTTGGCGGAGGCGGACGGGAATCGAACCCGCCGGGGATCAGTAGACCCCCCATCGGTGTTGAAGCCCTGCCCAGCCCCATCGTGGGCTCGGTTGGCGGATCCGTGGGACGCGTTGTGGGACGAGGGCCCGGTGGCCCCTCATCTTGTCGTTTCTGAACGCCGGCGCCTCCCTCATAGGAGGTGCTTTTCCGCCGCGCCGTGACACACATCTGGGGCGGTGGGTATGAACAACATCGGAGCGCCACCACCGACCGGCCCTCCTCCGGGGGGCTGATCAGGTCCACTCCGGCGGGCGTTTGAAGGTTTTCCCAGTCGTCGTGTTGGTGACTTCGGTGGGGAGTTGCGCCTGAGCGAACCGTGACTGGATGCTTGCCAGACATCTACTGGAACCTTCCGTTGAACCTTCATTGGAACCAGACCTATCTTGATGACGACACTGCTGCAATGAAGAAGGCCATAGGCGTTCATGAGTTGGGACATGTCTATGGGCTGTGGCACACCAACCACCAGGACTGCCATAACCAAGCTGGCCACGGCGCGATGATGTACAACGCTCCCTCGTGGATGTACACGAACTGTGGCTGGAACACACCAAAGGTGGACGATGTCAATGGCGTGGCAGCGATCTACTAAGGGGCCATTCCCAACGCTGGCGCTGGCCCTTCTACTACTGACAGGGTGTGAGGTCAGTCAAGCGCCCGCGACCACAGCCATCGGTACCTGGCAAACCTGGGAATCCGTGGAAGACCTAGCCGCCGACTCGGACCTCATTGTCATAGGGAAGGTGGGCCCCGAAGTATTCAAGCATGACATAAAAACCCCTCTGGGTGACGTCGCAAAGACAGATGTCTTTCATTCCTTCACGGTCGAGGAGGTCCTCGCCGGAGAAGTGGCACGTGGCGGATCGGAGATCATGGTGGGTTACTGGTTGGGGGGCGGTGAGAATGTCACGCCATACCGCTCAGGCGAGAGGCTGCTGCTGTTTCTTGCGGCCTACGACGCCGAGGGCGCAGAGAACAACACATGGGTCCCATTGGCATCGAACACTGGAGTCTTCGAGTTCGTCGATGACGATTCGACCGTGTCACGAGGCATTGTTGGACCAATAGCTGGTGTGAAACTCGATGTCGCTGAGGCTCGCGATTTAGAGACGTCCTGAAGAACTAACCGCCGCGGAACCATGCGCCGCGGGTATGGACGTTGCCGGGGGTCGGCGGGCAGCCTTCGCTGATGTGACGGCTACCACTCCCCAAGTGGCCCGGCGGCCCCAGCGGCCGTTGGACGCCCGATACGCTGGAACGGTGGGAAAGCATCCGCCAGAGCTGGTGGGAACACCCACTGTGAGATTCGCCGATGGAAGCGGGATCGTGTTTGGCGACGGAAGCAGAGCCGAACGGCAGGCCCTTCGCCGATTCCTTTCGGACCCTGACCTTCAGCAAATAGAGGCAGTAGCCACCTTGAGGCACCTCGTCCTGCCGGAGAGGTCCGGCGACCCCGGGCCCGTCCGCACCTCGCGGATCATCTTCAACGTGCTCTCGGCCGACGAGATGACTTTGGCGCAAACGGTCACGATCAATCCGAACTGGCTGGGAACACAGACCGGCGACCAATTCCGCATGATCGGTGACGTTCACACCGAGCTTCGTCGCATGGGCGTCGACCTGGCTCACGGCGACACGCCAGATCCCGACGACTAGCGGGAAGCTGCATGCCGCCGCGCAGCTGCCTATCCGCCCAGCTCAAAGGCGACGGTCCAGCCCATCGACTCCATCTCGGCATTCGAATAGGTGAGCTCGCCGCGGTGGGAGACTTCGAACGAGTAGAAGTCGCGGTCGGCCGGGACGGTCACTTGGAGGGTGAATTGGCAGTAGCCGCCGAGGTTGGCGGTGACTGGCATGCCTCCGCTGAGGGAGCTGGTGGCGATGATGGCTCCGGTCTCGTCCTTCACGACCACCTGGGCGCCCTCGTTGATGTCGTCATAGCTTTCTCGGCCCCGGCAGGTCGGGTTGTCTACGTTGGTCATCTCCTTCAGCACGACCCTTCGACCGCTTTGGTGCCGACAGTGGTTGTCGTCGCAGTGCAGCCGACAACAGCACCGCCACAGTCAGGAGTCTCCTCATCGCCGGAACGGTACGCCGTCGGCGCAGCCGCCTGCCGGGTCGATGGGGACCCCATTGTGGGACGCGATGTGGGACGCGGCCCCTGTCAACCACGCTCACATTGTTAGAGGAGGCGGTGATTATTCAAGGTTGGCGGAGGCGGACGGGAATCGAACCCGCCGGGGATCAGTAGACCCCCCACCGGTTTTGAAGACCGAGGAGCCCACCAGGCGCTCGGACGCCTCCGGGTTCGAGGGTAACGGGCGGGTAGAGGAGCCCACCGGGGCTCGGACGCCTCCAAGTCCGAGGCTAACGAGGGCCCCTCGGTAGCCTCGGGGGTGATGGCGACTTTTGGGGAAACCGTCCAGGCGGCGCGCAAGGAAGCCGGCCTCACCCAGGCCCGGCTGGCGGAACTGCTCGGAATGGCTCCCAGCACCATTCGCTCTTGGGAGCAAGGACGCTCCTCACCTGGTCAGGCTGCAACGGTCACATCCCTGGCCGCCATCCTCGGCCTGGACGAAGGAGAGCTCCTGGTCCAGGCGGGATTCGAGGCCTCTGCCGCGGAGGAGCTGACGGTGGAAAATCGGCCGACGGTGGAGGAGGCTCTCGCCACACTGGCCCCAGCTGCCATCGAGGTGAGCCTGTTTCCTCCGGCCGACCTGGAGGGCGCCCAGGAGGAAAGCCCGGTCCGGGTGCGGGTGATCGAGCCTCCGAGGATCCCGATCACGATCGAACGGGTGGTCGAGGTGGATCCCTCATACGTGGAGATCGAAGAGGTCAACAATGAGTACCGGCGACGGTCCTTCTACACCGTCCTCGTCATCGTGGTCCTGGTACTCGCCCTGATATACGCCGTGGGCAAGTCGAGCTCGTCGTTCTCGGAATGGTGGGACTCGCTGATGGACATGCTGGACATCTGAAGGAATAGACGCCTCCCTATCGACGCGTCTCTGGCAGAATCCCGCTTACCAGAGAAAGGAGGTGGTCCTAGTTGGGTAAATCTTTTGGGACTCTGGAGGTGGTCGGGCGCTGAGCGGCGCTCACACCTGAGCCGTCGCTCCCTCGACTCGAGGAAGGTGGCGACTCCAAACCCGGGCCACCGGGCTCATGAGATCCAAGGGCGGGTCCCCCCATGGCGGCCAAATGGCCGAAGTGTCTCTGAGCATCAGATTCGAGGCCCCCGGTTCGCCGGGGGCCTCGCCTAGTCGGCGGCCGGATCGAAGCCATGGTCCAGGAGCCACTCGTCGTTGAAGACCTTCGACAGGTAGCCG
>DATBMA010000099.1:0-13032 GCA_036555105.1 Acidimicrobiia bacterium | reverse complement strand
CCAACCCCCATCACCACCCAACCCACCGCCCCAACCTGATAAGAGCCGGCACTCCCGGGGAACCCCTGACACCCCGGGAGGCTGAGCTACGCCCGGATCGGATCAGGAGTCTTGCGGACATGAGACGTGAGGCGTTAGAAGTGAGACGTGAGACGTAAGGCGTGAGACGTGGGCGTTCTCAGCGCCGCCGGGCCCCGTACCAACGGCAGAGTGCAACCGTCAATCGCTCCATCGTCACCAGGTGGACATCCTCCGGCTGGGTTTTGAGGATGCGGTCGGCCCGCACCACCGCGTCGAGGGCTCTCCGCAGCGATGAGTCGTTGATCTTGCCCCGGTCCCGCCATGCCCGCTCCAGCCTTCGGTCCCCGCTCTTCCCGGCAGTCCAGGTCGTCAGCGTCACCAGATCAGGTGCCACCCCGGCCAGGGCCCGCCGGCGCAGGTCCCCCTCCACGGCCGCCAGCAGCACCAGTGGATGCCCGTGGGTGAGGAAGTCGGTCAACCTCCGCAGGGCCTGCCCGACATTGCCCGCTCCGATCGCATCGAGGTAGTGGACCAGGGGCTCGTCCGGCCGGTTGCGAAACCGATCGAGCACCAGTGTCCTGGTGACCTTGCCGCGGTGCTCCTCGAGTTGATCGAGCGCCTGGCCGAGAGCCGCTACATCCGACCCGAAGCGCTGCACCAGGGCAGCCACGGCATCGTCGTCGACAACGAGGCCACGACGTCGGATCTCTTCCGCCAGCCACTCGCCAGCCTGCCGCTCCCACATCTTGCGGACCGCCACCTTCTCGCCCCCGCGGCCGAGGGCAGACTGCAGGGGGCGCGGCAACGAACCGAACGCCACCACCGCCACCGCCATCGACTCCTCGTCTATCCGCTCCAGCAACTCGGTGATCACCTCTGCCTCGCCGACCAGCAGCTGCTCGGCCCCGACCAGTTCGAGCCCTTGCTTCCCACCAAAGAGGGAGCCCGACTGCAGCACAGGCACCACGCCCTCCAATTCCGCCCGCATCTGCCCGGTCCCCTCACCCTGGCCTTTGGCCGGGACATCGATCCTGACCACCGCCGACTCGTCCACGCCGCTCTCGACCAGGAAACGGCGGGCCCTGGCCAGCATCTCCTGACGCTCCCCCGGTCCAGGCTCTTGCGGGCCGGTAACCAGCAGAACTCCGTTCAACTGACGGCTCCGATCGGCTCAGCCCGGCGGTCGAAGAGGGCAACCAGGTCGCAGGCCTGCTCGACGTCGTGGACTCTGATGATGTCGGCTCCGTTCTCTATCGCCATGGTCACATAGGCACTGACCCGGTGATCCTCGCGCTTGCGGGGGATGGGAATCAACAGCGGCCGGCCCAGCGTCCGCAGGTCATCGGCGTGGCGAATCACGTCGAGCTGCATCTGGGTGTAGGCGCGGTAGTCGCCCGGATAGTTGATGGCGATGCCGGGGTCGACGACGATCTCGGTGATCCCCTCGGCCTCGAGCTCTGCCAGGCGCGGAGCCAGTACCTCTGCCGTTCTCGATGCCTTACCCGCAGTGGTGTCGATGCCGGAGACCTGGAGAGGATTGTCCGCCTCGACATACACGACGACCGCGGCTGCCTTGCGCGCCGCCACCGCTGCCCTCATGGCGGCCAGCGTCATACCTCCGGTGTCGTTGACCATCACGGCACCCCGGCCGAGCGCCTCGGCCGCCACTACCGGGTCCCAGGTGTCGACGGCGACCAGCAGATCATCACCTGCGAGGGCTTCAACCGCCGGCAGCAGACGCCGCAGCACCACGTCGGTCGGCAGAGCCGGTGTCTCGTAGTGCGAAGACTGTGCGCCAAGGTCGATGATGCTCGCTCCCCACTCCCGGTAGGCCCGGGCCAGCTCGAGCGCCTCATCTGGGGATGCTGCAACGGTGTGCCGATTGCGGGATTCCGGGCTCAGATTGATGACCCCCATCACGTGAGTGACACCGCCGATGGGGAGCACGGCCTCCCCCAGCCGTAGCTGATCGGTCACGGGCCGATGAGCAGCAAACCGTCGACCTGAGTGGTCCCGTCGGGCAGGTGCAGCTGGACGACTTCGGTCCGTGAGCCCTGGGCCGGGACCAGGCCGATCGGGACCGGGACCTTGGTCTCCCCTACCGCCAGCTCGATGGTCCCGCGCCAATCCTGGTCGCTGAGGTTGTCGATGGGCACCGTGATGTCGAGGCGGTTGGGACCGGGGGACGAGACCGAGAGCCCGGCGTCGAGGACTCCGCACAGGGGCCCGTCATCGGGCTCGACGACCGTCGACCCGGTCAACACCGGCTGTCCGGCGCTGAACACCACCTGGAACGGCTGCCGGACCTGGTCCTCACACGAGACGACGTGGGTGAGGCCGCGCAGATTGAGGAGGCCGAGCGGGATCAGGAAGATGGCAACCAGGACGACCGCCGCCACACGAGAACTGAGAAGCGTCGGCAAGACGCATGAGACTACCGACCTGTCATGCGCCCCTCCGACCACCCAACCGGGCTGCAGGCACCCTCCCCTCTAGCCTGCTCCGCGTGACGACCTCCGGTGGAACCATGTCGTACGAGCGGGCCCGGGGCCTGGTGGTGGTGGCCGGATCCGCCCTGCTGGTGCTCATCTCGCTGCTCAGCATCTGGCGCGGGGTCGACCAGGTCGAGGTGCTCGCCACTCTGTTCTTCGTCCCCATCCTGATCGCCATCGTCTTTTTCGGCACCGGCGCCGCCTTGGCGACGGCAGCGGTTGCCTCCCTTGGTTACATCGCCATGAGGTGGCCGGCGATTCAGCTGGTGGGGTGGGATCCGCTCATCGGGCAGATCGTCGCCAGGGTCCTCGGCTACTTCGCCTTCGCGGCGGCAGGCGGATGGGCGGCCGGGCAGGTCAAGACCAGTCTCGACAAGCTCGCCCTCCATGACGACGTGGACGATGAGACCGGGCTGGGCAACGCCCAGGCATTCCTGTCGACGGTGGACCGCGAGAAGGCCAGAGCCGCCCGCTACCAACACGTGTTCTCGGTGGTCGCAGCCGAGTTCCACAGCCCCGCCTGGGATCAGATGGGAAGAAGGAGGGCCCGAACGGCCATGCACGCGTTCGGACGAAGGATCGCCACGGGTGTTCGGGCGTCCGACACCCTGGTCCACGCCAGGGCGGGAAAGGCCCACCTGCTGGCCGCCATCCTTCCCGAGACCGGTCCCGAGGGTGCGAACGCGGTAGGCGAGAACCTGAGAAAGCACCTGGCCGAGACCGAGGGCACAGGTGAGGTGCAGATCGTCACCACCACCTTCCCCGGTGGGGAGAAGCTGCTGGAGGAGTTGTCGCAGGGGTTCAGGATCATCAACCGCTCGCAGCGGCCACCAACCGGTTGAGCGCGTCCGTCTGCAGCGGGATCACCACATCACCGCTCAGATCAGTCCGCAGGACGGGGACGACATCATCCAAGGTGGCAAGCACTTCCGGTGACGGATGCCCGAAATTGTTCTGGCCGACGCTGATCACCGCCAGCTTCCGGACACTTGCCTGCAGCCAACTGGGATCAGAGGTGTTGCCGCCTTGGTGGGGCACCTTGAGCACGTCGACCTGGAGCGGGCCGAGATCTGCTTGAGCAAATCTCTCGATGTCTCCCGTCAGCAACATGGAGACGTCCCCGGACTCCACCATCAGCACGATGGATTGGTCGTTGGGCCCGGCATAACGACGCTGCGGTCCCAGCACTTCGATCGTCATGCCGCCCAAATGGACGACGGTGCCCACCGCCGGCGTATCCATCGGCACCGCCGCCCGCTTCAACTCGAGCTCGAGGTCTTGCCAGGAGGGGGAAGTGTGGCCATCGGTGGCGCTCCAGAAGGCCGACACCGGGAGCGCGCGCACCACGCCTATCAGCCCGGCGGCGTGATCTTCATGCACATGAGTCAGCACCATGAGGTCGATCCGCTTGACGTGATACCGGGCAAGGGCATCGAGCACCGACGCCGCCTCCGGTCCGCCGTCGACCAACACGGTCTCCTGATGGCTGCCGATCAACAGGATCGAGTCGCCCTGGCCGACATCCAGCACCACCGCCGCCGGGCCTGCCACCTGCCCGTGCGGCAACAACACCGCCCAAGCCAACCCTCCGCACACCACGGCGAAAGCCAGGGGATGCCGCCTGAACCGGTAGGCGACTCCAAGGGCGCCAACTGTGACCGCGGCCTGGCCGGGATCGAGTTGAGGCCACCTTCCCACCACCCGGCTGATCGAAAGCACCAAGCCGGCGGCCGTACGGGCGAGGCCCAGGATCGGCGCCACCGCGGAGATGGCCCCGAGTCCGCCCGCGATCGTCGACACCGCCACCACCGGGGCGGCAAGCAGATTGGCGACGGGAGCCCCCACCGGCACCTGACCGAATAGAGAGAGCATCAGCGGAAGGACCGCCCCCTGAGCGCCGACGGTGGCCCCAAGGGCCTCGCCCAACGGGCGGCGAAGCCCGAACGTGAGGCGGGATCCAGCCATCACGCCGGCGGTGGCGGCAACCGACAACTGGAACCCGGCGTTGTCGGCCATGGCCCCGTTGAGCAGCAGGACCCCTGCCACCGTGATGGCCAGCGCCGACCACCCATCGACCGGGACACCCATGCGCCGGCCCAGGAGCACCACCGCCGCCATGGCCGCAGCCCGCACGACCGATGGCTCCCACCGGGTGACGATCGCAAACACCAAGAGCGCTGCCAACCCGAACCAGACCCGGCGCCGTCCCATCCCCAGAGGGCCGAGGACGATCCACCAGACCCCCAAGAAGAGGGCGACGTTGGAACCAGACACCGCCACGAAGTGAGCAAGGCCCGACCGGCGAAGGTTGAGCAGATCGACCTCGGGCAGGTCAGACGTGTAGCCGACCAGGAATCCTGCGAGCAGGGCCGAGGGAGGATCACGAGCTGGATCGACTTGCTGAAGGATCCGGCGGCGTATCGCATTGCCGATCGCCCAGAGCGGTGACGAGGGGCGGGTGGCCATCAGGACCTCATCCACCCTGACGATCCCGGCGTAGGGTCGACCGGCGGCAATACCCGGACGGGAGAGCAACGTCCCGCTGATATCGACCATCCACGCCGGTTCGACCCCCGAACCCGCCTCCAGCCTGGCGAGGAGCGGATGCCCTCGCCATGACTGCCACCCTCCGCTCACCATGCGGGCGACCGGTCGAAGCAACACAGTCTCCCCGCCGTAGCGACCCGGGACCGGATCAGACAGGATTCGGGCTCGGATGATCTGAGGCCCGGTGGGCGGTCGAGCCTCGAGCACGGCTGCCTCCGCCCGATGCGAAAGCAAGCCGGAGCCGAGGCCGACCGCCACCGCCGCCATTCCGGCCAGTGCGGCTTCACCCCACCTTCTCGACGTCACCGCCAACGCCAACCCGATCACCACCACCAGGGCCGGGATCCACTCCGGCCGGCGCCCCACCCACACTCCCAGCCAGACGAGGGCGGCGGCCGCCAACAGGCGGCTCGACTGGGGCGAGGGCCGGGCAAGCGGGCTCATGGCACGATCAGGTCCCGCAGAGCGGCCAGCTTCGACTCGCCTATGCCGGGAACATCGAGCAGGTCCTCCACCTCCTCGAACGGGCCGTGCTCGTCTCGGTAGGCGATGATCCGCTCGGCCAGCACCGGCCCGACTCCCGGGAGGCCCTCCAGGTCCTGGGCGCTGGCTTGGTTCAGCCGAACCGGCCCACCCTGTCCGGCTGAGCCGGCTGGTGACCCTGGCGCCTCTGCCTCCGCCGGCCCGGGCACCACGACCTGGTCCCCATCGCGCACCGGCGCCGCCAGGTTCAACTGTTCGATGGCGGCACCGGGGCGGAGCCCTCCGGCGGCAGCCACCGCGTCGGCTACGCGCGCGCTCGGGGCCAGCTCCACCAGGCCCGGCACTGCCACCCAACCTGCCACGTGCACGGTGATCGCTTCCGGATCGGCCACACCGATCACGGTCACCGACGAGGTGGAGGCGGTGGGCAGGACCCCGGGACGCGCCAGCAGGACACCCGAAGCGGCGGCAGCGGCCAACAGTCCCGCAGCCTGCAGCCAGGCAGGGGGCAGCCGACTTCTCGGAGGCATCTTCCTCTCGGCCCTCACCCCACCGACGCCGCCGGGGACAGCCCCCGTTCACTGTTCTAACGCGGGCGGGTGATCGAATCCAGCGGCGTCCCCGTCGCTAGACCGCCGAGAGCCGCCTGGCCTCCTCCTCGAACGAGATCATCCGATACGCCTGATCGTGGCCAAGGCGCTTCCGACGGTTGGCGAGGTACTCGCCGAGGTAGCGGCGGAGAAACCCCAAGCGCCCCAGGGCGCGCCACTGGCGGACGTGCACGACCTCATGGGCGATGAGAGCCCCCAGGACCCTTGGATCGCCCTCGAGCAGGTCGGGGCGGACGTAGATGCTGGACCCAAGGGTCATCGCCCCCACCGGCCCTCGCCATAGCAACCGCATCCAGCCGGGGGCCGGGCGCACTCTTATGGCCGGCCAGGCATCGAATCCGACCTTCGTCGCCAGTTGCCCTGGCTGGCGTCCGCCCCGGGCAAGTAGCTGCTCTACCTGGGTCACTCGCTGACGATGTTGACCAGGGAGGGAGGGCGGCTGATCACCCGCTTGATGCCCCGCGAGACCCATGAGGCGACCTTGGGTGAAGCGAGGGCGAGCTTTTCCGCCTCCTCCTGGCCGATGTCGGGGCTGACCTCGAGCCGGTCCCTGACCTTGCCGTTGACCTGCACGACCAGCGTCACCGTTTGCTGGGCTACGAGCTCGGGATCCCAATCGGGCCAGGCCTCCTCCGCCAGCATCGACCCGCGGCCGGTCGACTCCCACAGCTCATGGGAAATGTGGGGAGCCATCGGCGCCAGCATCAGCAACATCAACCGGTAGGCCTCGGTGAAGGTCTCCCTCTCGGCCCCGTTGCGGAGATAGTCCTGCAACTCGTTCCCGAACGACATGAGCGCCGCCACCGCGGTGTTGAAGTGGAATCGCTCGATGTCGTCGGTCACTTTCCGCAGTGTCCGATGGGCCACCCTGAGGATCTCGCGATCGGCCTCGCCCGCCTCGCGTTCCTCGATTGAGCCGATCTGGCCGGTCCCCATCCGCCACACACGGTCGAGGAACCGGAACGTGCCCTCGACCCCGTTGTCGTTCCAAGTGGCATCGTCAGTTGGAGGTCCGATGAACAGCTCGAAGAGCCGGATGGCATCGGCCCCGTATCGCTCGTAGTAGGGATCCGGGGCGACGACATTGCCCTTGGACTTCGACATCTTGGCCCCGTCCTTCACGAGCATGCCCTGGGTGAACAGGCGATGGAACGGCTCCTCCACCTCGACCATCCCCATGTCGTGCAGCACTTTGGTGATGAAGCGGGCATAGAGGAGATGGAGCACCGCATGCTCCACGCCACCGACGTACTGGTCGACCGGCATCCAGTACTTCACCTTGTCAGGGTCGAAGATCTCGGAGTCGTTGTGGGCGTCGCAGTAACGGAGGTAGTACCAAGAGGAGTCGACAAATGTGTCCATGGTGTCGGTCTCCCGCCGGGCCGGCCCCCCGCACTTGGGACATGACACTTCGACGAACTCGGGCACGGCCGCCAGCGGCGACTGGCCCTCGGGGGCGTAGTCGGCCACGTCGGGATGGATAACAGGTAGCTGGTCTTCAGGGACCGGCACCATCCCGTCTACCGGGCAGATGATGATGGGGATCGGACATCCCCAATAGCGCTGCCGGGAGATCAGCCAGTCGCGCAGCCGGTACTGAATGGAGCGCCGGCCGGTTCCCTGCTCCTCGAACCAGGCAATGATCTTCTGCTTGGCCTCGGCAACCGCGAGCCCATCGAGGAAGCTCGAGTTGATGGCGGGCCCATCTCCCAGGTAGGCCTCGCCCTCGAACCCCTCCGGAGGAGCGACGGTTCGGATGATCTCGAGGCCGTACCTCTTGGCGAAGTCCCAGTCACGCTGGTCCTGGCCTGGCACGGCCATGATCGCTCCGGTCCCGTAGGTCAACAGCACGTAGTCGGCGATGAAGATCGGCACCCGCCGCCCGTCCACCGGGTTGATGGCGTAGCGGCCGGTGAACACACCGCTCTTCTCTCCCTCCGCCAGCCGGTCGAGCTCGCTGGTCACCCGCGCCCTGGCGATGTACTGGCGGGCCTCCTCCTCGTTCTCGGCCCCCGCCACCAACTCGTCCACCAATGGATGCTCGGGGGCCAGCACCGCGAAGGTCATGCCGAACACCGTGTCCGGCCTGGTCGTGAAGACCTCAAAGGAGGACCCGCTCCCTTCCACCGCCAGGCTGAAAAGAGCGCCTTCCGACCGCCCGATCCAGTTCTCCTGCATGACCCGCACGCGGTCGGGCCAATGGTCGAGCATGCTCAGGTCTTCCAGCAGGCGGTCGGTGTATTCGGTGATTCGGAAGAACCATTGCTCGAGATCGCGCTTGACCACCGGCGTGTCGCAGCGCTCGCACAGCCCGTCCACCACCTGTTCGTTGGCCAGGACCGTCTGGTCGTGTGGACACCAGTTGACGGGGGCGAGCTGCTTGTAGGCGAGGCCGCGCTCGAAGAGCTTCAGGAAAAGCCACTGATCCCAGCGATAGAACTCGGGCGTGTGGGAGGCCAGCTCCCGATCCCAGTCGTACACCGCCCCGAGGCGGCGGAGCTGCTGCTTCATCCGCATGATCTGGGTCTCGGTGAAGACCCGCGGGTGGATCCCGGTCTGGATGGCGGCGTTCTCGGCCGGGAGCCCGAAGGAGTCCCACCCCATTGGCGAGAGGACGTTGTATCCCCGCATCCGCTTGTAACGGGTCAAGAGATCGACGTAGGTGTAGTTGCGGAGATGGCCCATGTGCAGGTCCCCGGAGGGGTATGGGTACATCTGCACGTTGTAGAACTTCTCCCGCGCAGGGTCCTCAGTCACGTTGAAGACCCGTTGGCCCTCCCAGCGGTCCTGCCACTTGGCTTCGATCGCGGCGAAGTCGTAAGACATGAGGGGGAAAATGGTAATTGGGGGACCTGTGTGACTTCGCTGCGGCCTAAGTGGGCTGGGCCCGCTCGGCGCAAGGGCTGATCGGAATTGGGTACTCTCCTCGACACCCCTGGGTCAACCCAGGGGCCTAAGAGGAGGAATTGGGAATGAAGCAAGCGAAATGGTGGAGCGCGGTCGTCGTGCTCGCCTTGCTGGCTGCCGCCTGTGCGGGGCCGGCCACCACCACGACGGGTGGCGGTGGGGCGACAACGACCGGTGCTCCAGGCACCACCGGAGCGGCGCCTTCCACAACAGGGGGCGGCGGCTTCGAGGGTGCGGCCTTCGAGCCTGGCTGTGATGTCGGGACCAACGTCTCGTCAGTCGTCGCGACCAGTGCCACCCAGGTGGTCTTCACACTTTGTGCCCCCAACCCGGCGTTCCAGCAGATCGTGGCGTTCACTCCGTTCGCCATTCAATCGTCGGAGAGTCTCGAGGCAAGTAACGGCTCGCCGCTCGACTCGCCCGTTGGAACCGGCGCCTACAAACTGGACACTTGGGAGCGTGGAAACCAGGTGGTCATGTCGGCCAACCCGGACTACTGGGGTGACCCGGCTGTGGTCAACCAGTTGGTCATCCGGTGGGCAGACCAGCCCGCCTCACGCCTGACCGAGCTTCAGGCCGGGACCGTCGACTACATCCCCAACCTGGCGGCGGCAGACATCGCCACGGTGGAAGCCAACCCCAACCTGCAGGCGGTTCCGTCCCCGAACCCGAACGTCCTGTACATCGGTCTCAACAACAAGATCGCTCCCTTCGATGACGTGAAGGTCCGCCAGGCTGTGGCGCAGGCAATCGACGCTCAGCGCCTGGTCGACAACTTCTATCCGGTCGGGTCCGAAGTGGCCACCCACTTCACCCCCTGTCAGATCCCCAACGGATGCGATGGCGACGACTGGTATCCCTTCGATGCCACTGCTGCCCAGGGCCTGCTGGCCGGAACGGCAGCCGAGGGCCTCGATGTGACCCTCTACTTCCGTGACGCATCCCGTCCGTACGTGGGCGAGCCGGTGGCCGTGGCCAACGACATCGCCGAGCAGCTTTCGGACAACCTGGGTTGGAATGTGACCGTCCAGGTGGTGGAGTCGGGCGAGTTCATCGAGACGGCGCTGGCCGGCGAGACCTACGGGCTGTTCATGCTCGGATGGGGCGCCGACTACCCGCACGTCACCAACTTCCTCGACACCCACTTCGGAGCGGCGGTGAAGAACTTCGGGACTCCGTATCCGGAGATCACAGGTCCGCTCGAGGAGGGCGCCACCGTCGGTGACACGGCCGCAGCCGAGCCGATCTACACCGAAGCCAACAACATGATCAAGGAACTGGTGCCGGCGGTGCCGCTGGTGCACGGTGCCATCGTGGACGCAGCTCTGGCGAGCCTGAACGGGGCCAACCCCGGTCCGCCCATCGGCGCACCCCAGTTCGAGTTGATGGATTCCGGCCGGGACAACATCGTGTTCATGCAGAACAAAGAACCGATCTCCCTCTACTGCGCAGACGAGAGCGACGGTGAGTCGCTGGCGGCCTGCCAGCAGATGATGGATCCTCTGCTCCGCTACGACACCGAGGGGAACGTTGTCCCCGCCTTGGCGACGGCCTGCACGGCCAACGACGACTCGACCGTCTGGACCTGCGACCTGCGTGAAGGGGTGAAGTTCACGGACGGCACCGACTTCGACGCCAACGACGTGGTGTTCAACTTCAACGTGTGGCTGGACTACACCAACCCGTTGCACACTGGCAACAGCCAGCTGTTCTTCTACCCGAGCTCACTGCTCGGGGTGGCGAACCAGCCGGCCACCACAACCACGAACTAGAAACCCGAGAAACCGACCGTGGAGCGGGAGCGCATTGGCGCTCCCGCTCTATCGTTGAGCCATGCTGAGCTTCATCGGTAGGCGCCTGCTCCTGGCCCTGCCGGTCCTGCTCGGGATCGTCATCGTCGTGTTCATCCTGGCCAGGGTGATACCCGGCGACCCCTGCCGGGCGATGCTCGGTGAGCGCGCCACCGACGAGGCCTGCGCCACCTTCGACGCAGCCAACGGCCTCGACAAGTCCCTGCCAGTCCAGTTGGCGGTCTACATAGGCAACGTGTTGCGCGGTGATCTCGGGGAGTCGATCCGCTTCTCGCTGCCGGTGACCGAGATGCTCATCGACCGGCTTCCACTCACCATCGAATTGGCGTTTTCGGCACTGACTATCGCGGTCTTGGTCGGCATCCCGCTCGGGATCCTGTCGGCCAGGCGGCACAACACGGCGGTGGATGTCGGCACGATGGCGTTCGCCAATGTCGGGGTATCCATGCCCGTCTTCTGGCTGGGGCTGATGCTGTCCTATCTGTTCGCCATCATCCTCAAGGACACCCCGTTCACGTTGCCTCCATCGGGGCGGCTATCGGCCGGCGTGGTTCCAGTGCCCTTCTACGAAGTCTGGCAGTGGAGCGTCGAGGACGGCACCTTCCGTTTCAGCGTCCTTGACTTCATCTCCAACTTCTACATCTTCAACGCCTTCATCACCGCCCAGTGGGAGATCATGTGGGACGCCATCAAGCATCTGATCCTGCCGGCCCTCGCCCTCTCCACCATTCCGATGGCGATCATCGCCCGGATCACCCGCTCCTCCTTGCTCGAGGTCATGGGGGCCGATTACGTCCGCACGGCCAGGGCCAAAGGAGCGGGCGAGCTGCGAGTAGTGGGCACCCATGCGTTTCGTAACGCCCTTATCCCGGTGGTCACCATCGTCGGGCTGCAGCTGGGAGCTCTGTTGGGAGGAGCCGTCCTCACCGAGACAGTCTTTGGGTTGTCCGGCGTGGGAAGAGCTCTGTATGACGCCGTCACCGGCCGCGACTTCCCTGTGATCCAAGGGTTCACTCTGTTGGTGGCGATTGGCTACGTGCTGGCCAATCTGGTCGTCGACCTCAGCTACGCCTATCTCGACCCGCGGATCAGGCTCGAATGATCGGCTCACCACAGAAGAAAGTGGCCGGCATCGAGGCGCTGGCCGAGGAGGGCCGCTTCCTCGAGAAGCCCTCTTCCTTGTGGAAGACCGCTTGGAAGAGGCTCCTTCGCCGCAAGACCGGTGTGACAGGCATGATCATCATCGGCCTCTTGCTGCTGCTGGCCCTGTTCGCCCCCCTCCTGGCCACCCACGACCCGACCCATTCACTGATCGGTGAGGAGGAGGGAGCGGTGAGGCGGGCGCCACCGTGTATCCATGCCCTCGGATGCCCGGAAGACCAGCCCCAGCACATCCTCGGTCTCGATGGGAATGTCCGCGACTTCTTCTCCCGAATCGTGTATGGGTCGCGGCTGAGCCTGACAATTGGCCTCACCACCGTCAGTGCCGCCATCCTCATCGGCGCGCTCCTGGGGGCGATCGCCGGCTTCTGGAGCGGATGGGCGGACAACACCATCATGCGGGTCATGGACGTCCTCTTGGGCTTCCCAGCCCTGCTGCTGGCGATTGCCATCGTGTCGGTACTGGGGCCCGGCTTGAGCAACGCACTCATCGCCATCGCAATCGTCTCCATCCCGGCCTACGCCCGGGTCATGAGGGCATCCGTTCTGCAGGTCAAGCAGCTCGACTATGTCGCCGCCTCCAGGGCACTGGGAGCATCAAAGGCCCGGATCCTGATTGGCCGTGTGCTCCCAAACGCCATAACCCCGCTGGTGGTGTTGGCCACGTTGGGCATCGCCTCGGCCATCCTCGAAGCCGCCGGCCTCTCCTTCCTCGGCCTCGGCGCGCAGCCGCCCACGCCCGAGTGGGGCCAGATGCTCGGCGAGGAACGGAACCAGGTCTTTTCCTCCCCCTTCCTCGTGTTCTTCCCCGGTCTGATGATCATGCTCACCGTGCTCGGGTTCAACCTGTTGGGCGACGGCCTGCGCGACGCCCTGGATCCCCGCCTGAATGACTGACGCCCTACTCGAGGTCGATGGCCTCAAGACGCACTTCTTCACTCGCGATGGGGTGGTGCAGGCGGTGGACGAGATCTCGTTCCATGTGGATCGGGGGGAGGT
>DATBMA010000064.1:0-1897 GCA_036555105.1 Acidimicrobiia bacterium | reverse complement strand
GCTGTGGTCGACGAAGTACTGTTGGATGTCGCCCATCATCCGCAGGCCGAACTCGGTCGAGAAGATGCAGGTGTTCTGAGCCTGATCCTCTTTGAGGATGTCGGCCTGGACGGTGCCGCGCACGGTCCGCAGGGTGTCGGCCTTTATCCGCTCGTAGACCTCGGCGGGGAGGACCTGGTCGCCGGTGGCACCCAGCAGCATCAGCCCCAGCCCGTTGTGGCCTTCGGGCAGATCACCGTGATAGATCGGGCGTCCCTCGGGGTGGAGCTCGCCGAGGCGCGCTTCGACTTCCCCTTCGAGGCCTTCTCGCCGGATGTGAAGCTCGCACTGCTGGTCGATGGCAGCGTTGAGGAAGTAGGCCAGGATCATCGGGGCCGGCCCGTTGATCGTCATCGACACCGAGGTGGCGGGATCGCACAGGTCGAAGCCCGAATAGAGGCGCTTGGCGTCGTCGAGGGTGGCCACCGACACCCCGGAGTTGCCGACCTTGCCGTAGATGTCGGGGCGGCGGGCAGGCTCGTGGCCGTAGAGGGTCACAGAGTCGAAGGCGGTGGAGAGCCGGCGGGCCGGCATCCCCGAGGCCAGATAGTGGAAGCGGGCGTTGGTCTGCTCGGGCGGGCCCTCGCCGGCGAACATCCGGGTCGGCTCCTCCTCCTTCCGCTTCAGCTCGAACACCCCGGCGGTGAAGGGAAACTCGCCGGGCACGTTCTCCTGCAGCACCCAGCGGAGCCGGTCTCCCCAGCTGCGGTACTTGGGCAGCGATACCTTGGGCAAACGGGTGTGGGAAAGGGTCTCCTGGTACAGCGGCGCCCGCACCTCCTTGCCCCGGACCGGGTAGGCGAGCTGGTCGGCCGCATACTCCGCCGCGGTCGCCTCCCACCGCTCGAGGATGGTGCGGTTGGCAGGATCGACTGCCTCCTCCGCCTGCCGGACAGCGCCCGTATTCGAATCCTCAACGCCGGACAGGCGGTACCAAGTCTCGGCGGCGTCGGCCTGCTGGTCGACCCAGGAGTCATAGGCCCGGACCTCATCCACGATCTCGCCGAGGTAGCGGGTGCGATTGCCTGGGACCACTCCCCGGCGCGGGTGCTCGGAGGGCAGCAAGCGGGACAATGCCAGTGAGGGCTGCTTCTCGGCCAGTCTCTGCAACATCGCCCGATAGACCCGTTCGGTGCCAAGGTCCCCGAAGGCGGAAGCGGTGGTGAGGAACACCGGCAGGTCGTCATCGGCGGCGTTGAACAGCTGGTGGTTGCGCCGGTACTGCTTGCGGACCTCGCGCAGCGCATCGTCGGCCCCGACCTTGTCCGCCTTGTTGACCGCGATGACGTCGGCGAAGTCGAGCATGTCGATCTTCTCGAGTTGGGTGGCGGCGCCGTACTCGGGGGTCATGACGTAGAGGGAGAGGTCGGCGTGGTCGACGATCTCGGTGTCGGCCTGGCCGATGCCGGAGGTCTCCAGGATCACCAGGTCGTAACCGGCCGCCTTGAGGATGTCGATGGCTGTGTGCACCGACGGCGACAGCGCCAGATTGGCCTGACGGGTGGCCAGCGAGCGCATGTAGGCGCGGGGGTGGGGGATTGAGTTCATCCGGATGCGGTCCCCGAGCAAGGCCCCGGTCCCCCGGCGCCGGCTGGGGTCGACCGAGATGACCGCGAACCGCAGGTCGGCGAAGTCGGACAGCAGTGACCGCAACAGCTCGTCGGCCAACGAGGACTTGCCGCTGCCACCGGTCCCGGTCAGCCCGACTATTGGCGCATGCGAGCGGCCCGCCTGCTCGGAGATGGCCTCGAAGATCTCGGCATACTTCTCTGGATGGTTCTCGGCCGCCGAGATGAGCCGGCCGATCAGGTCGGGCCCCGCTCCGTCCAGGTCCGAAAGCTCGAAGCCGTTGAGCTCG
>DATBMA010000059.1:0-3925 GCA_036555105.1 Acidimicrobiia bacterium | reverse complement strand
CTGACCACCAAGGAGGCGTTCGCCTCCGTCATCGAGTTCTGCCGATCGAGCTTCCCGGGATGGATGATCGAGCCTTTACAGACCCAATTCACCGCCAACCTCTTCAACGAGCACGGCGAGATAAAGCACATCCCGTACGGCGCGGGCACCATCAAAGTGGGTCCGTTGGTCGAGGCCGCGATGTCGGCAGGTCTCCCAATGGTGATCATTTCAGAGGCAAGGGAGCAGGAGAGCCACGACGCCATTCAGGCCGAGTTGGATTACACGATCGACCGGCTGGGTGATGCGGCCGCTCCCGGGAGGCCTCTCGACTCAGGGCGCGTCGACTTTCCCGAACGACTGCGGGCGCTTCCCGAGGGCAAGAACTTCTCGGTGGCAGGGTTGTCACGGCCGCTGCGGGTATCGAACCTCGACAAGCCCTTCTTCCCGGACGGATACACCAAGGGCGATCTGATCCAGTACTACGCCTCGATCGCTCCCGTGCTTCTGCCCCATCTGAGCGGACGACCGATTTCGATGTCCCGCTACCCGGACGGAGCAGGCGGGCCTTCCTTCTATGAGAAGCGAGCCCCAGGACATCAACCTGATTGGATGTCCACGACCCCGGTGCCGTCAGATTCCCAGGGGAGTATCGAGTTTCTCCTGGCCGATAGCCGGGAGGCGCTCATGTGGTTCGCCAACATGGGGTGCATCGAGGTCCACCCTTTCCATTCACGGGAAGGCTCATTGGAGCGCCCGGACCTGGCCATCTTCGACTTTGACCCTGCGGAGGGATCGGAATGGCCCCAAGTGGTGGCTGGAGCGAAGCTGCTACGTGTAGCCCTGGATCGCCTGGGGCTCGAGGGCTATCCCAAGCTCTCCGGCTCCAAGGGCCTGCATGTGTATCTGCCGATCGATCCGCTCTACTCGCACAGTCGAGTCCGCGCCTTCGTCGAGGCGGTCGGGCGCTACCTGGTGGCCGCCAACCCCGACGATCTGACGATGGAATGGGATGTGCCGAGACGCAAGGGGCGCGTTTTCATCGACCACAACCGCAATGCGTTCGGGCAGACGATCGCCTCGGTCTATTCGGTCCGGCCTTTGCCAGGCGCCCCTGTCAGCGTCCCCGTCTCGTGGGACGAGGTGGGCACGATGGAGAACGGTGACGTGACGATTGCCAACGTGTGGGATCGCCTGCACCGGTTCGGTGACTTGTTCGCCCCAGCCGTGAGGCAGGGCCAGCGCCTTGAAGATGCCGAGCGGGCCATCGGTTTGGAGGTGGAAGCGTGACGATGGTCGGTTGGACCGAGGTCTTCGTCACCCAGCTGCAGGAGGAGGCCGCGGTGATCGAGGCATTGCTGCGCAGCGAGGGACTGCCGGTTCTCACGGAGTCCGATGATGCCGGAGGGATGGGCCCGAGCCTCGGCTGGCTGAGAGGATTCCGGGTGATGGTGCCCGAGGAAGTGGCTTCCGAAGCTCGTGCCTTGATCGAAGCCGGCTGAGGTTTTCCAGGTCCTATACCTCGCCAGCCAGTCATGGTTGATGCCGGCGGTTGTGCCGGGCCTTGGCGGCCACCATGCTTGGGTGACCATGCCGTACTTCATGGATCGACATGACCTCGTGGGGGCCACGCCGGAAGCGATCGCGCGAGCGCACATAAAGGACCTCGAAACCCAAGACCGTTTCGGCGTCCGGTTCATTCACTACTGGTACGACCATGATCGACAGCACGCCTTCTGTCTCGCCCAGGGCCCCGACCTCGATTCGATCCGCGCCGCCCATGAGGCCGCTCACGGCCTCCTACCCGGCCGGGTCATCGAGGTCGACGAGGAGTCGGCGGTTGCGTTCCTCGGTGGGTTCGTGCCGAGAGCAGCGGGCGAGGCGTACGTAGACACAGCCTTTCGGGCGATCATGTTCACGGACATCGTCGACTCCACGAAGCTCACCCAGCGGTTGGGAGACGCCGGAGCAATGGCGGTCCTCCACCGGCACGACCTGATCGTCCAGAACGCGCTCGACGATCACGGAGGACTGCGTGTCAAGCACACAGGCGACGGCGTGATGGCGTCGTTCCCGACCGTGTTGGCCTCCATCGAAGCTGCCATTCGCATCCAGCGCGTGGTCAGCGAAGAGCAGGACAGCGAGTCATTCGCCATTCGCATCGGGATCGCGGCCGGGGAGCCCGTTGCACAAGGTGACGACCTGTTCGGGGCGGCGGTCCAGCTGGCGGCCCGGCTGACCGCTCGCGCCAGCCCCGGAACCATCTTGGTATCGGGAGCCGTGCGGGACCTGGCGCTTGGGAAGGGAGTCGAGTTCGGACCCTCGCGACGAATCCGTCTGAAGGGCTTTGCAGAGACGATCCGCAGCTGCGAGGTCGTTTGGTAGGTGCTCAGCCATCGAAGACGCGGCTGCATCGAGAGATGAGTAGGACGTTCCAATCATCACTGAGCTGCCACCATCGGCGGTAGCCCGATGTCGACCAGCACTCGAGCATCCACCGATCGCCGGCTGATCGTCCTCGCCCTCCTGACGGTGTACATCGTTTGGGGGTCGACGTATCTCGCCATCCGCTTCATGGTCGAGGACTTCCCGCCCCTATTCGGCAACGCCATTCGCATGATCGTCGCCGGCTCGATCCTCTTCTGGCTGGTTTACAGGAGGACGAAGCGGATGCCGACTGCGGTGGAATGGCGCAACGGGATGGCGATCGGCGCCCTGCTGTTCGTTGGCGGCCTCGGCCTGGTCTCCACCACGGAGGACATGGGGGTGGGATCAGGGTTGGTGGCCACCGCCATCGCCATGACACCGGTGTGGGCATCGCTGGCGGCCGGCTTCTTCGGCCAATGGCCCACCCGCACGGAGTGGCTGGGGCTGGCCGTCGGGCTGATCGGGGTGGGAGTGCTCTCGCGGGAGGGGGACTTCCAGTCCCAGCCGGTGGGGTTCGTCCTCGTACTGATCGCTCCCATGCTTTGGGCCGCAGGCTCGGTGTGGTCGCGCCACATCACCATGGCGCCGGGGGCAATGGTGAACGCCCTACAGATGCTCGGCGGGGCGGTCGGGCTGACTCTGGCCGGTCTCGTCAGAGGTGAGTCGATCGACGGGATGCCGAGTGCGGGCAGCTGGCTTGCGTTGCTGTACCTGATCGTCCCCGGCTCACTGCTGGCCTTCTCCGCCTACGGGTACCTGCTGCGGACCGTGCGTCCCGCTCTCGCCACCAGTTATGGGTACGTGAACCCCATTGTGGCGGTGGTCCTCGGGGTGTGGCTGGGCGGTGAGGTGATCTCCGGGCCGCTCTGGATCGCCCTTCCGCTGGTGGTGGTGGCAGTGGTGCTGATCGCCGGGGCTCACCGTGTGGCCGGCCAGTTCGACGACCCGTCCGTCACCCCGGAGAATGAAGGGCCGGCCACCGTCTGAAGCCGTCCGGGCAGCGTCATCCCCCTTTAACTACCCTCCATCCATGGAGCTCTATGCCCGGGTGAACATCATGGGCGGGCGCTCGGTCAGGCTGCCCCATGGTGCTCTGAGTGAGGCGGTCGCACTCGACAACGACCCATTGGGGAGGGCCAGGTCGTGGGTGTCGCAGGGAGCCGACATCGTCCACATCGTCGATCTGGATGGCGCCGCCCATGGCGACTATCAGAACCGGGGCCTGATCGACCGCATCCTGGCGGAGATCGAACATCCGGTGCAGGTGGCAGGGGGGATCCGCTCGCCGGGCGAGGCGGCACGGCTGCTCGACCTGGGCGCATGGCGGATCGTCATGGGGACCGCCGCCCTCGAGGACCAGAACATGGTCTGGGACCTATGCCGCGACTATCCGGGAAGGGTGGTCGTCTCCCTCGACTGCCGTCCCGACGGCGAGCTCGCCACCCGGGGGTGGACCCACAACAGCGGCCGGTACCTGGAGGAGACGTTGATCGAGCTCTCCTCGGCGGGAGTGGCGGCC
>DATBMA010000060.1:0-4175 GCA_036555105.1 Acidimicrobiia bacterium | reverse complement strand
CTCAAGTTGCAACGGGACAAAGCCAGCAGGGGCGACCTCAAGCTCATCAACACCGCCCTCAAGGAGATGCGGTACTCCTTCCGGACGTTTGCCTCACACCCGGAGCCAAGGGTGACCGTCTTCGGCTCCGCCCGCGTCCCTCCCACCCATCCCAACGCTCTCCTGGCCGAGGCGTTCGCTGCCGAGATGGCGCGCCGGGGTTGGGGCGTCATCACCGGAGCAGGACCGGGCGTGATGGAGGCCGGCAATCGCGGGGCGGGGCTCGACCACTCGTTCGGGGTCAACATCCGCCTCCCATTCGAGCTGGATGCCAATCCGTACATCGCCCCTGAGCGGAATGTGAATTTCAAGTACTTCTTCACCCGCAAGCTGACGTTCGTCAAGGAGTCACTGGCCTTCGCACTGTTTCCTGGAGGGTTCGGGACACTGGACGAGACGTTCGAGCTGTTCACGCTGATGCAGACCGGCAAGAGCGACCTCCATCCGATCGTCCTGATGGAGGCAAAGGGTGGCGCCTACTGGTCGCATCTCATCCAGTTCATGGAGGACTCACTGCTGGCCAACGACCTGATCTCGGAGTCCGACCTAGACCTCTTCACGGTCGCCGGCGATCCGGTCAAGGCGGCCGAGACCATCTGCGGCTTCTACTCCAACTACCACTCACAGCGCTACATCGATGGACGACTGGTCCTCCGGCTGATGCAGGTGCCAACCAATGACGAGGTGGAGGCACTCTCTCGGGAATTCGCCGACATCCTCGTCTCGGGGTCGATCGTGCCCGTGCAGGCGTCTCCAGCCGAGCTGGCCGACGGCGATGCTCTGGACCTCCAGCGGCTGGCCCTTCACTTCGACCGGCGTCAGTTCGGGCGCCTGCGGATGTTGATCGACCGGCTCAATCAGCTGTCGGCACCGGAAGGCGGGTTTGCGATGCCCGCCCCCTTCGACGAGGAGCAAGCCGAACGGCCTTGGTGATTCGGGCCGCGGACGCTGGAAGTCAGGTCTCACAGTCGCACAGTCTCACGTTGGGACTCGAGACTTCGAGACCGTGAGACGAAATCGGCGGTCCTGGCCGCCGATTTCCAGTTTCCCACAGGCGACTAGGATGGCTCGGTGCGCGAGATCCTGTCCGACCTGGTAGCGGAGTCGCAGTTCCTCGACCAGTTCCTTCAGAAGATCAAGATCGCAGACTGGGACAAGCCGACACCGGCCAAAGGCTGGACGATTCGGGACCAGATCAGCCACCTAGCCGACTCCTCCGAGCTGGCTGCCGACGCCATCAACGGCGGTTCCCGGATCGAGGAATACCGCTCTGCCCCCAACCTCGACGTACTTCGTCAGGCCGCCACCAAGCGAGGCCGCAAGATGCGCCCCCAGGATGTGATCGAGTGGTGGAGAGGCGGGCGGGCCAAAGTGGTCGAGCCCCTCTCCCATATGCGGCCCGACCAGCGGATCGAGTGGATCGTCGGCTCGATGAGCGCCCGCACCTTCGCCACCATGCGTTTGATGGAGGACTGGGCCCACGGGCTCGACATATACGCCGCCATGGGCGCGACCATCGAAGACACAGCCCGCATCCGGCACATCAGCTGGCTCGGGTGGAAGACCCTGCCGTACGCCTTCAAGGCCGCCGACCTCGACTACTCCCCCGTTCGCATCGAGGTGATGGGTCCTGCTTATGCCAAGTGGGTCTACGGGCCGGCCGACACCGACCAGGTGATCAAGGGCCCGGCCGGTGAATGGGCTCGCCTCGCCGTCCGCCGGATCAAGCGCCGTGATGCCAAGAACCTGAAGGCCACCGGTGAGGTGGCCGAAACCGCTCTCGAGGTGGTCAAGGCATACGTATGAGGTTGCCGTCCCTGTTCGGGATGGTTCACCTTCTTCCCCTTCCCGGCTCCCCTGGCTATGGGGGTGACCAGAAGATTGTCATCGAGCGGGCGGTGGAAGACGGGCTCACACTGGCCCGCGCCGGCTTCCCCGCGTTGATGGTGGAGAACCTGGGCGATGCACCCTTCTTCAAAGAGCATGTGCCCGCGATCACGGTGGCCGGGATCACGGCCGCCGCCCTGGCGGTAGGCGAGGCAACCGGGCTCCCATTGGGGATCAACGTCCTCCGCAACGACGTGATGTCAGCGCTGTCGATCGCGGCAGTGAGCGGCGCTGGGTTCGTGCGGGTGAATGTCCTCACCGGCAGCATGTACACCGACCAGGGGCTGGTCGAGGGCCGGGCGGCCGAAGTGGCCCGAGCCAGGGCAGCGCTTTGTCCCGAGGTGAAGGTGCTGGCCGACGTCTTCGTCAAGCACGCCACTCCCCCACCCGGGACCGACCTCGCGGCCACCGCCCGCGACACAATCGAACGCGGTAGGGCCGACGCCTTGATCGTCTCGGGTGAGGCCACCGGCACGGGTGTCGACCTCAGCCACCTCGAAGCCGTTCGGGCCGCAGCGCCTGACGCGCCTCTGCTGGTTGGATCGGGTGTCACCGCCGACAACTTCTCGATTGTCGCCGCCACCGCCGATGGAGCGATTGTGGGCAGCAGCCTCAAGCGCGGGGGCCTGACCTCACCAGTCGACTACGAGATGGCGGTGGGCATCGCCGAGGCCGCCCGCAAATCCGGCTGGCTGTAGGAAGTCGCAGGTCTTACGTCTCAAGTCTTGCGTAAGACCGAAGTCTTGAGACTCAAGACTTGATTCAAGACTTCTTCTGCACCACGAAGCCGGACTTGGCAAGCAGTCGCAGGGTCGCCACTCCCGGCTCCTTCAGCTGCAGCGGCCGCAGCATCTTCTCATAAAGGCCCATGAACTCGATGAGCCGCGCGATGACGTGGCTCATCGGGATCGAGTGCAGGCCGGCCGAGCCCGACTGTCCGAAGACGACCAGTCGGGTCCTGATGGTCGACCCCTTGGGTCCCGGCACCAGTGAGACCTGGCCGGAGCGCAGCTGCTCGATCACCTGGTCGAGCGGCACCCCGTAGAGCCACCGCAGCCTCCCCAGCATGGCTCTCAGGACCTCCGGCCGGGTCAGGGCAGGGTTGAAGAGGGCGTGGCCTTGTTTGACCTCACCGATGATCACGTCCACCAGATCCGGGGTGAGAGCGAGCACCGGATCCTCAACAGCCAGGAATCTGGCCCCGATTCCCTCGAATTCGTTGTCCGGACCGGGCAGACGGATCCCCACGACATCGATGTCGGTGGCGCTGCGCCACTCGCCCTGGGCGTCGAGGACCGCCAACTCCAATTCGGTGAGTGTCAGGTACCCGCAGGCCCGCAAATAGGACTCCACCAGGTTGACGGCGATGTCCACGGGGCCATTTAAGGCCCTGGGTCGATCGAATCATTCCCTAGACACCGTGGGTGTACATCTGCCACTCTGTGCGTCTGCCAATTCGGGACAAGGGGGCAGGCCGCATGGACGACGCGCTAGTCGAGGCGATGATGGGAGTGGTGGACGACCTGTACGGGCACGTCCACCGAGTCGCAGATCTCTCGGTGCAACTCGGCAAGTCGCTCGAGTTGCCGCAGGAAGACCTGGAGCGTCTTGGCGTGGTTGGGATCCTCCACGACGTCGGCAAGATCCACGTCGATCCGAGCATCCTGGCCAAGCCGGGACCACTGACCGGGCCGGAAACCGTCCATATGCGCAGGCACCCGGAGATCGGGTATGCGATGACGGTCGCCCGCTTCGATCGGGGAGTGGCCGAGGCGATCCTCTTTCACCACGAGCGCTATGACGGCGCCGGCTATCCATTCGGGCTGGCCGGGACCGACATCCCGCTCCTCTCCCGAGTGGTGCTGGTAGCCGATGCCTATGACGCCATCACCAGCCACCGGGCCTACCAGCCGGCTCTCCCGATGGAGTTCGCCATCGACGAGATCACCCAAAACGCCGGGACGCAATTCGACCCGATGGTCGTCGAGACGTTTCTCGGGATCGCCGCCGCCGGCACCCTCCCGGTCCCGCGGTCGGCGGTGGCCGGACTAGCCGCCAGCTAGCCAACACCCGGCCGACCGCCACCCGACCATTCCCGCAACGCCGGACTGCACCCACGTCGACCCGATCGGGGTCGAGACGTTTCTCGGGATCGCCGCCGCCGGCACCCGCCCGGTCCCGCGGTCGGCGGTGGCCGGACTAGCCGCCAGCTAGCCAACACCCTTCCGACCGCGACCGACCCTTCAGGT
>DATBMA010000013.1:0-3348 GCA_036555105.1 Acidimicrobiia bacterium | reverse complement strand
TCCGTCACTGCAGTCGCCAGCTCGATGAACGACTGATGAGCCTGGCCGGCCAGCCCGAGACGCCACCCGAGATCCGCGGCCTGGAAGTGGGCGAGGCCGACGGCAGGGTCGATAACCTCCTTCAGGATCCGCTCGGGCTGCTCCGCCGCTACCTGCTCGATGTCCATCCCGCCGGCTGTCGACGCCACGACCACGTTCCTGCCCTTTGCCCGATCGAGCAACACAGCCAGGTAGAGCTCGCGGGCGATGTCGACCCCTTGCTCCACATACAAACGCCGAACCAGTTGGCCGGCCGCACCCGTCTGGATCGTCACGAGAGTGGACCCGATCATCTGAGTGGCAAGGCTCCTGACCCTGGCCTGGGCGGCAGCCACGCCACCCTCGACGCCGTCGGCAACCACTGTCACGCCGCGAAGCTCCGGATGCTCTTTGAAGGTGCCCTTTCCCCGCCCACCTGCATGGATCTGCGCCTTGACGACGACAACCGGGTTGCCGGATCGCTCCACCACCTCGCCCACCGCCGCCACGGCCTCCTCGACGGTTGTGGCGGGGAGGCCGAACGGCACGGCGATCCCCCGGGCGGCCATCAACTGCTTGGCCTGGTACTCGTGGACCTTCAAGGGGACACCCGGTCGGGGACGTTCGCCTCTACCCAGTCCGCGATCGCTGCCAGTGAGGCTCCCGACGTGAAGATGGCGGCGATGCCGGCTTGCTCGAGTGTGGCAACGTCGTCCTCAGGGATGACACCGCCGCCGAAGACGATGATGTCGCCCGCGTCGCGGGCGCGCAGCTCCTCCACCACCTGTGGGAACAGGGTCATGTGGGCGCCCGACAGGGAAGAGAGCCCGACCGCGTCGACGTCCTCGTCCACGGCGGTGGCAGCGATCTGTGCCGGGGTCTGATGAAGGCCGCTGTAGATGACCTCGTGCCCGGAGTCACGCAATGCCCGGGCGATCACCTTCGCACCGCGGTCGTGCCCGTCCAACCCCGGTTTGGCGATGAGGATGCGCCGCGGCACGTCGGCGGAGGGTAGTGGTCCGGCGGTTTCTCGCCGATGGGGATGAGGCTCCGGCCGTTGGCCCTTCAAAAGACATCCCTGAGATCCGCTCCGAAGAAGAGATCGAGCTGGCATGAAGCGGCGGGTCCACTCCGACGTCCACGAGCACCAGCAATTGGTCAAAGGAATCTCCGATCTGGCGGAGTCGACCCCCTTCCTTGTGTCCTACCCACCCTGTATGGTGAACATATGTTCGATAGCACCATCGCCGGTTCGGCACTCGAGGCTTGGACCAACCCTGATGGAGACGAGCTCGATCGCCTCTTGGAGGAGCTCACCTCCCTGGAGCGAGTGGTTTCCAAGGCCCGTTCCTGTCAGGCGGAGATCGTGGCCAAGCTCGATGCCCACCAGATCGATCTCGCCGACGGAGCTCGGAACATGCGGGACTGGATCTCGGCTGAGCTCGATTGCGGCACCCAGCTGGCCTCACGACTCCGGCAGGTGGCGGCCGCCGGTGCAGACATACGGGCCAAGCTCGCCACCGGAACCTGGAGCCTCGACCGGGCCGCCCTCCTGGCCAGGTTGCGGGACGTCGGCGCCTCCGACCAGCAGTTCAGTGAGGCGGCAGACAGGTACTCGCTTGGCCGCATCTATGGGCTGATCGAGCAGCTTCGCCGCCAGGACCCGAAGGACGAGTCCGACGCCTATGCGGACCGCTACCTGGTCTTCCAACCCGATCTCGAGAACGGCGTATGGCGGCACTGGGGCCAGATGCCGGCCGCCGATGGCGAGACCGTTCTCAACGCGCTTCAGGCACGCGAGGGTGAGTTCCCTGCGCTGCCCGACCAGGGTGCCGGCCAGCGCCTCTCCGACGCACTGGTGTCGATCTGCATGGACTCATTGGCAGGCGACCAGGCAGGCGGCGGGCGGGTCGTCACCGGTGCCGAGGTGTTCATCAACGCGCAGGCGACGGCCGATGCGGACGGGGAGGCTGGCGCTGTCTTCTCCTCCGGCCTCAAGGCCGGGCCGAACGTGTTGAGCGAGATTCTTTGTGAAGGAAAGGTCCGCGTCATCGGCATCCACGGAGGACGGCCAGTCGTGACCACCGACTCATCCGAGGCAATCCCGCAGGCGGTGCGGTCGTTCGTGCAGTTCCGGGACCAGGGCAGGTGCTCGATAGAGGGTTGCCGATCCCGCTACCGCCTCCAGATCCACCACATCCGGGAGAGATCCCGAGGCGGAAATCATGATCCTTCCAACCTGATTCTGCTCTGTTGGTATCACCATCACGTGGCGGTGCACGGGTTGGGCATGAAGGTCGATCCCGACTCTCCGCCCGACCGCAGGAGGCTGCTCGGCTGGCGAAGCCGACCCCCTCCGGGGTCTCCCGGCTGGACCGACGAGTACCGCATACCCATCTCCCGACTGATCTCCGCACCCGCAGCCTGATTGCCCCACCCCTCCTGGCTACCCGGGGGGTGGGTGAGGCGGGATCCCTTCTCACTTCGAATCGAGGCCGGACTACGGTTTTGGCTATGGGGCAGTCGAACCTGCATGGCCTGGCCGCAGCCGGAGTGAGCATCTGGTCGGACCAGATCAGCCGGACGATGCTGGACTCGGGCGAACTGGCCCGCCGCGTCGAAGACGATGCCGTGACGGGAGTGACCTCCAACCCGACGATCTTCGCCGGAGCCATCACCAAGGGCCATGCCTATGACCAGGAGCTGGCCGCTCTGGCCGGCTCCGGCCTGAGTGTGGATGAGATCTGCACCGAGCTCATGGCGACGGACATCAAGGCCGCTTGCGACGTCCTTCAAGGAGTGTGGGAGAGGACCGAGGGCCGGGATGGGTACGTGTCGGTCGAGGTCAGCCCCCTGCTCGCCTCCGATACCGAGGCAACCATCGAGGAGGCGAGGGCCTGGGTGAAGCGTATCGATCGGCGCAACCTCTTCGTCAAGGTGCCCGCCACCTCCGAGGGCATTCCCGCCATTGACCGGCTCCTGGGCGAGGGCATCCCAATCAACATCACTCTCATCTTCTCGCTGAGCAGGTACGGCGAGGTGATCGATGCCTATCGCAATGGCCTGACCCGCTTCGCCGGCGCCGGAGGAGATCCGTCGACGGTGGCTTCGGTGGCGTCGTTCTTCGTCTCGCGGGTTGACACGGAGGTGGACCGCCGGCTCGAAGAGCTCGGCACGCCAGAGGCACTTGCGTTGGGCGGGCAGGCGGCGGTGGCCAACGCCCGCATCGCCTATGAGATGTTCGAGGAGGCCTTCGGAGCCGTGCTCGATCAGGCCGACGAGCCCAGGGTGCAGCGACCGCTATGGGCGTCGACTTCCACCAAGAACCCC
>DATBMA010000014.1:0-5974 GCA_036555105.1 Acidimicrobiia bacterium | reverse complement strand
ATCGGCACAGGTGCCAACGGTCGGCTTCCAGTGATGGCAGAAGTACTTGATCTGGCCGCCGAGCGCGGGGTCGACGTGACTTCGATGCCGACGGATGAGGCATGCCGACTGTTGCGTGGGCTAGAGACGCACGAGGCTTCGGCCGTGCTTCACGTCACCTGCTGAGTCAGCCCAGTGGGCTCGCGTATTCAGCGCCTGGGAAGCTGTTCAAGAACCTCTGAAGACCGCGACCTGCCGAGCGACGTCGGCGGCGTCGAACCAAGCGTTCTCATAGCTGATCAACCCATCCCTCAGCTCGAAGATGTGGAGGATGCGGGTCTCGACCGGGGCGCCGCCGCCCTCCATCCCCGACCAGACCCCCTCCACATGCCCGGTGAGGATGGACTCGTCGACCACGAACCTGCCGTCTTCACCGCTGAAGCGCCGCACCGAGGCCAGGTTCACGTCGGGGATGGCGTCGATGATCGACGAATAGACCTTCCCCACTTCCTCCTTGCCATGAAACGGCGCATCCGGGTGAGTGACGTCGTCCCAGACGATGTCATCGGTGTAGGTGTCGAGTGTGGCTTGCACATCGTGAGCATTCTCGGCAGCAAAGTGCTGGTCAATGATGTCCATCCCGTCCTCCTGGTGCCGGCGGCCCCTGTGCGAGGGTAACGAGTCGACCTCGACCTATCCCCTGGCGACCGAGAGCCTCTGCGACACAAGAGAAGCCTCGGTGGTCGCCATGTACTCGAGCATGGCGGCCACTTTCGCAAGCACCTCGTTGAATCTCTCCCCGATCTGGCCCACATGAACCCATGTTCATCGGCGTGGTGCGTTACACGCGAAAGGGCCCCGGGTTGCCCCGGGGCCCTTTCTTTGGCAGGCGCCGTGCTCAGGCCGCGCCGTCCTTCGGCGTGCGCAGGCTCAGGAACACGATTCCGTTCCCGACCAAGGCGATCCCGACCACGATGGCGAAGGCAGACAGGGCGTATGCCATCACGCCGAGGTGCAATGCGGTGGTCAGGGTGGTTGCCGTGATCCAGGTGGCCCTGGCGGCGTTTGCCACCATCACCGGCTCGCCTGCCTCGTCGACGACCAGGTTGCCGGCCTCGTCGGTCTGCTGGACCTGACGTGGCATCTCCGCGTAACGGAGCCCGCCGGTGCTATCGAGCTGGTGATGCTCGATGATGCTCGCCTGCGACAGCATTGTGAATGGCCCGCGTACCGGGGTCTCGGGGATCGAGGCATCGTCCGGGGTCACCACGTTCTCGGCGACCGCCTGGTTGTACGTGTAGATGGCCCCGAAGACGCCGCCGGCAATCGCACCGACGCCGATGAGCAGCGCCGTGATTGCCACCACCAGGAACAGGCGGTTGCGCTTGGCGGTCCCGCCCCAGGGGACGAAGACCACCTGTGTGTCGTGGCTGAGAGCGGTCATTTGTCTGCCTCCTTTTCGAAGTCTCTCTCGACTTCGACAAACCGTAAGGCAGAGACCAGTCGCTGTGGCAGGGCCAGAATGCCTGGAGCCGAATGACCAAAGGCCCGCCCTGCGGTCCCGAGCCCAAGTGACTTCCTTCCCTGGTCTTCGATCGCCGACTGGTTCAGATTGGAGTCGCCAGAGGAGGTAATCACATGGAGATCAGGAGCTTGGTGGCCGGCACCGCCGTCACCTGTCCAGTGGATACGGGCATCCGCACCGCTGCCGGCATCATGAAGCGGGAGGACATCGGATCCATCGCGGTGATGGACGGTGACACCCTTGTGGGGATTCTGACGGAGCGAGACGTCCTGCATGCCGCTGCCCACTCATCCCACTTGGAGACCGAGCAGGTCCAAACCTGGATGTCGCCTCGCCCTGATCTCGTGAGCGCGGACGCGGATGTGGAGGAAGCGGTCATGTGGATGCTCGCCACAGGGCACCGCCACCTGCCGGTCGTGGACCACGGGGGACTGGTCGGCATCGTCAGCATCAAAGACGTCCTCTGGGCCATCACCGAAGGGGCAGGGCACAAGCGTCCCAACTTCGAACCGACCTACTGAGCCCGCCGGCGTGTTCATCCACTACTACACCCATGTCGGGCTCCCCGTCGAGGCCGTGATGGCGTCGATCGAATCGTTGCGGGAGCCGATGTCGGCGTGGGCCGGGATTGCGTATCGACAGGGTGAGGAACTGCGAAGCCGCGTGGGGCCCGGTTCCGGCGTACCCGCCAAGGAAGTGACCTTCGAACTCGGACTTCCGCTCGACCGAGACGACTCGGCCACCTATCCGATCGCTTGGCACGCCAGTGGCGCCGGCGCCCTATTCCCTCGCCTCCAAGCCGAGCTTGCCGTCGCCCCGTTGGCTCCGGAGCTGACCGTGCTCACACTCCAAGGGACCTACGACCCCCCGTTGGGTGTGGTCGGTCGCTTCCTGGATCGGGCCGGCCTCGGGCTGATGGCCGAGGCAACGGTCAAGAACTGGCTCGACCGGGTGGCGGATGCGATTGCCGTCGATGGTCGGGAGAGAGTCCTGGATCGGAAGGAGGAGACATGAGAGTCCTGATCACTTCGGCTTCGAAGCACGGCTCCACTGCCGAGATCGCCAGAGAGATCGGGCAGGCCCTCGAGCAGCACGGCCTGGAGGTGGAAGTGACTGAACCGGGCGAGGTGTCAATGATCGATGGGTTCGACGCGGTGGTCCTCGGCAGCGCGGTCTATGCCGGCCACTGGCTCGAGCCCGCCCTGACCTTCGCCGAGAGATTCGGCTCGAGCCTGGCGAGAAAGGACGTCTTCCTGTTCTCGAGCGGCCCGATCGGTGATCCACCCAAACCGGCAGAAGACCCGGTCGACGTCGCAGAAGTCCTGGCCCTTACCGGAAGCGGGACCCACCGCGTGTTCTCCGGCAAGCTCGATCGATCCAAGCTCGGCTTCGCAGAGCGGGCGATGGTGGCCGCCTTTCGGGCGCCATACGGCGACTTTCGCGACTGGGACGAGATCCGAGCGTGGGCCGGTGAGATCGCCCTCACCTTGAAGGCGGCCGACCCGGCCTAGAAGGGGATCGTCGCTTCGACCGTGGTTCCTTGCCCCGGCTCCGACTCGATCGTCGTCTGACCGCCAAGGCGAGCCGTTCGGGAGCGGAGATTGGCGAGTCCCATTCCCGTAGAAGGCGCCGCCGGATCGAATCCGCACCCATCATCGGCGACCGAAAGGACGATCAACGAGTCGACCTCGGCTACACGCAGGCGTATCGAGGCGGCGCCCGCGTGCCGGAGGGCATTGCTGACCGCTTCCCTCGCGATCTGCACGATCTCCTCGGCGCGATCGTGGTCGACTGCATGAGAACCGACGAACTCCATGGTCACCTCGGTCCCGCCGGCGCTGGCGAGGTCACCGACCGCTTTCCGCAACCTGGCCTCGAGGTCGCCAGCCGGAGCTCGAAGCCCGAATATCAGGCGCCGGAGAGTGTCGATTGCCCCGTCCAGGCGATCCACTGCGTCGTCCAGCACGGCCCGGGCGGCGTTGTCTTCCTGTCTTGACGCCAGCCCCTGAATGGTCAGGCCGATGGCAAAGAGGTCCTGGATGATCGAATCGTGGATATCGCGGGCGATGCGCTCGCGATCCTCAACCACCGCCAGCTTCCGAAGCCTTCTTTGAAGGCGGGAGGTCCCGACGGCGGCGCCGGCGATCACTGCCAGCGACTCGACCGCCCCGACGTCATCAGGCGTGAACCCGCCATCCTTCTCCGTCAGGTAGAAGTTTCCGAAGACCTGGGCCTCGATGCGTATCGGCACCCCCAGGAAGGTGTGCATGGGTGGGTGGTCATGGGGGAAGCCGTACGAGTCAGGATGCAGGGCGATGTCCTCCACCCGGATGGTCTCCGCGTCCCGGATGACGGTTCCCAGCACCCCAAGTCCAAAAGGGGGATGGCCGATCCTGCGTACGGTGGCGTCGTCGATCCCAACGTGGATGAAGGAGCTGAGCGTCCCATGCGGGCCGACCACGCCGAGGGCTCCGTACCTGGCACCGGTCACCTCGCGGGCTGCTTCGATGGTCTTGAGAAGCAGAGCGTCGAGGTCGGCATCGGTTTCGACGCCGGCGGCGGCTGACATCAGCTCCGCGACCCGCTCTGGGGGAAGTGTGGCGCTCAAGGCGGCCGACACTATCTCGCGGTCTGATGTCGGGGGAGTCGGTTTGGCGGCTCTCGAGGTCTACGCTCGGCCCGTGGCCGACTCGCTGAAGGTGCTGCTGGTAGACGACCATGAGGTGGTGCGCGCCGGGCTCAGGTCATTGCTCGCCTCAGAGACTGACATCGAGGTGGTGGGCGAGGCAGGGACGGTCGAAGAGGCCATTCGTAGGGTCGGCCTAGATTCCCCTGAGGTGGTGGTGATGGATGTGCGCCTACCAGACGGGAGCGGAGTCGAGGCATGCCGAGAGATCCGATCTCGGTTTCCGGAGACGAAGGTTCTCATGCTCACATCGTTTGCAGACGAGGAGGCTCTGTTGGCCTCGATCATGGCGGGGGCGAGCGGCTATGTCCTCAAGCGCGCCCGGCTCGGTGACCTGGCGGCCGATATCAGGCGAGTAGGGGAGGGCGAGTCCCTGCTCGACCCGGGATTGACCGACATGCTCTTCGAGCGCCTTCGAGGTGGCCCACAAGAGGACCCCCTTCTGGCGCGGCTGACCGACCAGGAGAAACAGATCGTGCGACATATCGCCGAAGGTCTCACCAACCGTGAGATCGCAGAGCGGATGTTCCTCGCAGAGAAGACGGTCAAGAACTATGTGTCCAACGTCCTCACCAAGATGGGCATGAGCCGGCGGAGCGAGGCTGCCGCCTATGTAGCCAGGCTCCAGGCCGATGGGCACGGGGGGGAATCGCCAGAGGAGTGGAGCGGGGGGTCGGGGCCTCGGTAGCCCACGCTGGGAGCCCTCCCGTGATGGCGCGAAGACAGGCGCATCTTCGCCCTCCCGCGGGAGACCGTCGAGGGAGCCCAGCCAAATCGGCCATCGGTCGTGTTGACTTGCCCTGGCGCTCGAGCCGAGGCCGGGTAGCTTGCTGGGCGGCCGCCAGGACAAGGAGTTTCGGTGGGCTGCCTTCTACTTCTCTTGGTCATCCTCAGTCCCCGCTTGGCCATGGTGACTCTGTTCCTGGTGACCGATTGGGTTGATCGGGCCTTCAACGGGCTCCTCCTGCCAATCCTCGGGGTGGTGTTCCTGCCATGGACGACGGTGCTGTGGACCATTGGATACGTTGCGTCAGGAGATGCTGCCGCACCGTGGGGAATCGTGGCCATCTTCATCGGACTGTTCCTTGACGTCGCCCTTCATGCGCGGTCAGTGACCATGGGCAAGAAGTCATACCAAGGGCGGTAGAGGTTCCTTCGCGACTCGGGGCCTTCGATGCGGCCACTCAGGCCGCCACAGCCCGCGGCCGGCCATCATGGAAATGCGGCTGATTGGTGAGCGAGCCTCAGTAGCCCTCGGCCGGCTCCCACAACTCGAACCGATTTCCGGCCGGATCGGTTGCCCAGCCGAACTTTCCGAGCTCGAGCTCCTCGACCTTCGGATCGACCTCGACACCGTCCGCCCGCAGGCGCTCCAGCACCCCGTCGAGGTCGTCGACCCGATAGTTGATCATGTATGCCCCGCCGCCCGACCCGAAATAGTCGGTGTCAGCCGGAAAAGGCGCCCAAACCGTGGAACCCGGCCCCGACCAGCGGAAGACGACGTAGCCGTCGGTGTCCGCCGACAGTCCCAGGTGCTGCACGTACCAGTCCTGCAACTCCTTCGGCTTGTCGGAGCGGAAGAACACTCCACCGATTCCTGTCACCCGTCCCATCGAGGCCGTCCTCCCGGCGATCTCTCAGTCGCCCTGTGTCGTTGCCTGGGGCTGGTTCTTGACGAAGTACTCGAGCGCCGTCTTGGTCTTGGTCTGCTGGTCGCCGGTGAGGTCGATCCCGTGCTTGGAGAGGTAGAGCCTCGCCTCGGTGGCCACTTGGAATGTCTCGCT
>DATBMA010000003.1:0-29850 GCA_036555105.1 Acidimicrobiia bacterium | reverse complement strand
CTCTGCAGCGGCCAGCGCATGGATGGCGTCGATCGGGTTCCGCTTCCCCGCCATGCTGGAAGACCCTCCCGCCCGGACCGCCACCTCGTCGACCCCGGCCTGGGACAGAAGGGCGATGTCGGCAGCCACTTTGGCCATCGAACGAACCGGCGCCTCCACCGCCTCCACGATCTCCCACATCCGGGAGCGGTCGGCGTGCCAGGCGAGAGCCGGGCCCGCGAGCCCCAGATGCCGGGAGGCGGCCGCCACCACCTCCGCCGCCTCCGTTCCCAGCTCGGCCCTGGTGCCCACCGGGCCCCCCAGCTGGATCGCCAGGCCGCGGCGGACGGCCCGTAAGCCCTCGATCTGCCTCAAGAGTGGCTCTAACCACCCGGCCACTCGCATCCCGAAGGTGGTCGGACGGGCTTCTCGCAGGAAGGTGCGCCCCATCTGCGGCAGCCTTCGATGGGCCTCCATCAGCCCGAGCATCGATCCGGCGATCCGGGCCATCGAGCCCGCCAAGAGGTCCAGCGCCTTCCCGGCCTGCAGCATCTGGGACGTGTCGATGGCGTCCTGGCTGGTGGCGCCGCGGTGCACCCAGGCTCCCTGCTCGGGTGTGAGGCGGGCGCGGAGTTCCTCGACCACCGCGATGACCGGAGTTCCGATCTCCCAGGTCGAGGCGAATACCCCCTCGGGATCCTCGAGCGGCACCTCGCAGGCGGCGGCCACTGCCTCCGCCTCCTGGAGAGGGGCGAGGCCGACCTCGGCCATGGCCATGGCGAGAGCCGCCTCGAACTCGAGGATGGCGCCGGCTCTTGCCGCCGCAGTCCAGATCTCGGCCATCTCCGGAGTGGTGAAGCCAGGGTCGAGCGGTGACAGGCTGCTCATGTCCGTGCAGACCCGGCCACGTCAGAAGTCGAAGAAGACGGTCTCGCCGTCTCCCTGGAACCGGATGTCGAAGCGATAGGTCTTGAGTTCGGAGCCGGGCTCCAAGTGTGCCAACAGGGTGCCCCGCCGCTCGCCAGGCACTTGGCGGAGTATGAGGTCGTCGGCATTGGCATCTTCCTCGTCGGAGAAGTAGATCCGGGTGAAGACGGGGTTGAGCATCCCCCTGGCCTGGACGATCACCGAGATGTGAGGGGCCTGGAAGTCTCCCTCCACATCCGGCACCCTGCCCGGCTTCACCGTCTCCAGCCGAAATTCGCCGGTGTGGAAATCGGTCAGGGCCCGCGCGAAACCGGTGAAGGCGGGGTCGATGGCCAGGTCCCTCCGATCATCCGGATGCCGGTAGCGGCCCGCCGGACTGGCTTGCCAGAACTCGAGGAGGGCGTCTTCCACGTGATTACCGTCTCCGTCGTACACCTTCCCGACCACCTCGATCTGCTCGCCGCCCTCGGCCGGAGCGGCGATCACGTTGTCGCCTTCACGGCCTAGCACCATCGAATAGAAGGGCCCGACCGTCTGAGAGGGGGTCTGGCCCAGCTTGGCGCTCATCCCTCCTCCGGCTCCTCCAGCAGGCTCGCTTCCCCGCGCAGGACGATGTCCCATCTCCAACCCAGCGCCCAATTCTCGACTGTCACCTCGTGGTCATAGCGCGCCATCATCCGCTCTCGGGAGTGGGCAGGGGCGGAGTTGTAAATGGGGTCGAGAGGCAGCAGCGGGTCGCCCTCGAAGTACATCTGGGTGACGAGGCGAGATCCCAGGGCAGGCCCCAAGACCGAGAAATGGATGTGGGCCGGTCGCCAGGCGTTGGGGTGATTGCCCCATGGATAAGGCCCTGGCTTGATGGTCACGAAGCGGTACTCGCCATCGCGGCCGGTCCGGCATTGGCCGACTCCGATGAAGTTGGGGTCGAGCGGGGCCGGGAAGGCGGTCTCTCGCCAGTGGGCGTAGCGGCCGGCGGCGTTGGCCTGCCACAGCTCCAGGATCGTCCCCGGCACCCCCTCCCCGTTCTCGTCCAGCACATGGCCGGTGACGATGATCCGTTCCCCGAGGGCGGGGCTGCCGGTGCCGGCATTGGTGGTGAGGTCCGCATCCTCTTCTGAGATCTCCGACCAGACCGGGCCAGGGCCGGTTGTCTCCGAAAGGGTGGCGACGATCTTGAGGAGGTCGTGGGTAGGGCTGCGCTTGACCGTCGAGCGATAGTCCGGATAGCTGAACGGAGGGTGGTCGGCGTAGGCCCGCGGGCCGTAATGGCGGATCAGCGGTTCGGTCATGGGGTAGGGCCATAGATCGACTTGGCCGTCTTGAAGGCCTGGTTGGCGGCCGGGGCCCCGGCATATGCGGCAACGTGCAACAGGATCTCGCCCACCTCTTCGGGACTGACGCCGGTGTTGGGTGCAGCCCGCAGATGGAGCTCCAGCTCCTCGCGGCCCATGGCAGCAAGCACGGCAATGGTGATCATGCTCCGGGTCTTGAGGTCGAGCCCTTCCCGCCCCCAGATGTCACCCCAGATGTTGTCGGTGATCCAGGCCTGGAAGGCCCGGTCGAGATCGGTGGTGGCGGCGGCAGCCCGCTCAATGTGCTCGGACCCGAGAACTTGCCTCCGAGTCGCCTGTCCGTCATCGATCGAGCCCATATCCGCCTCCTCGCGGGAGCCGCCTCAGAGTGGCAGCCCAACGTAGTTCTCCGCCATCGCCCGCCGCGCGTTCTCGGAGTCGTACAGGTGCTCCAACTCCGTCAATTGAAGTTTGCGGTCGAAGTCATCGCTGACCCCGGGAAACCGATGCATCGTGGTCGTCATCCACCATGAGAATCGCACGGCCTTCCATACCCTGGCGAGAGCTCGATCAGAGTATCGATCGAGGCCAGCGGTGGACGCCTGCCGGTAGTAGTCCCGGAGGGCCTCGCTCAGATAGATGACGTCGGATATGGCGAGGTTGAGGCCCTTGGCCCCGGTGGGCGGCACCACGTGAGCCACGTCCCCCGCCAGGAACAGCCGCCCCGAGCTCATCGGCTCCGCTACCCAACTGCGGAGCGGAGTGACCGACTTCTCGATCGACGGGCCGGTCACCAGCCGCGACGCCACCTCGATGGGAAGGCGAGATCTGAGCACCTCCCAGAACCGATCGTCCGGCCAGTCCTCGACCTGATCCTCGGCCGAGCCCTGTACGTAGTACCTGCTGAGCGACTCATTGCGCATCGAGCAGAGGGCGAAGCCGGTCTCGTGGTTGGCGTAGATCAGCTCCTCGTTGACCGGCGGAGTCTCACTCAACAGGCCCACCCAGACGAACGGATACGTGCGCTGGTAGGTACGTTGCCGGGACGGCGAGATGTGGGTGCGGGTGACGCCGTGGGCGCCATCACAGCCGGCCACGAAGTCGCAAAGCAGGGTGTGCTGCTCGCCATGGCGCCGGTACGCGACTCGAGGCGCCTGCCCTTCGAGGCCGTCGACCTCGATGTCCTCCACCTCGTCCAGCACCTCGATCCCGGCACCGTCGAGCGCCTCGTACAGATCCCGCTGGAGCTGGGTCTGACCGTAGATCACGACGTGCTTGCCGACCAAACCTGCGAAGTCGACGCGCAGCATCCGATCGGCGAAGGCGAGGTTGACGCCGGTGTGGATGAACCCCTCCCGGCTCATGCGCTCTCCCAGGCCCACGTCACGGAGGAACTCAGCGCTCCCGTGCTCGACGACACCGGCCCTGATCCGCTCCAGCACGTGTTCGCGGCTTCGCAACTCGAGGATGACGCTCTCGATGCCCTCCCGGTGCAAGAGATGGGCCAGCAGCGACCCGGCGGGCCCTCCCCCGATGATCGCTACCTGGGTGCGACCCGCCTTCTCAGCCACCGCGGCTCATCAGAACGCCAAGGAGAGGTTGGAAGGGAAGCATGACCTGTCGAGCCTATCGGCCCAGGTCAGGGCGCTTCGTGATGCAGCTCCCATGGCTTGACAGCTGGTATCTCCGCTACTACCTTGCTGAAACAAGGTACTGGGAAATGGAAGTGGATGGCGCGAAGTACTCGACGCTGAGAAGAGGGCTCCTGGAGTTCCTCATCCTGGCGATCGTCTCCAACGAGAAGGTCTACACCGCCGAGCTGCTGCAGCGACTCAGCGAAACCGACTTCGCTACCCAAGAGGGCACGCTCTACCCGCTCCTCAGCAAGATGCGCCGCCAAGGGCTACTCGACTACGAGTGGCATGAGTCGGCGTCTGGCCCTCCCAGGAAGTACTACAAGCTCACTCGGGCTGGACGCGAACAGCTGGCTGAATTCCGTCAGTACTGGCAGCAACTGACCAGCCTCATAGACCAGTTAGGACAGTGACATGGAAAAGCTCACATCGATCAAGCTCACAGATCACCCCAATGAGTTCCCGCTCGAAGAGGACGCATATCAAGTCCTCAACCAGTACTTCGACGGTGCCAGGGCGAGGCTGCGGACAGACCCCGATGGCGATGAGGTGCTGCGCGATCTGGAACGGTCGATCGGCGACCGGCTGGACGGCGTGATCCAATCTGGCAAAGCGAGGATCGGCCGTGCGGATGTCGAGGCTGCGATCAAAGAGGTCGGCTATGTCGATACCGGTGATGGCTCCGACTCCACCGCGGTCGTGCCGTCTCTACCCAAGGCACGACCCCTCGTCCGAATCAAGGAAGGCCAGTGGCTCGCCGGGGTTTGCAACGGCCTGGCTGCCTACAGCGGCATCCGCCTCGACTGGCTGAGGACGATTGCACTCTTCCTCACGGTCCTCACCGGCGGCTTCCTCATCCTCGTGTACGCGGTGATGGCCATTGCCCTTCCGGTGGTCGAGACCCGCGCCGACTACGAGGCTCTGCGGAATGCGCCGGCGGGCCCAGCCTGAGCACTACTCCCAATCCTTCCGACCGTCCCGATGCCATGCCTGTCCCGGGCCCGGGCTGGAGCTGAGGTCGGGGTCCGTTGGCCGGCTGACAGACGACAGGAGGGCGGGAAGCTCAGGCGAAGTCGAACACCGGTGGCAGGATGACCACCACCGCCGCGGCCCAGATCGCAAACACCGGCAGATAGGCGGTCTGCCAGGTCTCGACACGGTGGAACTGCCTCCGGCCGGCCAGGAACTGAGCCGAGAGCCAGGCGGTGCCCGCCAACGAGACCAGCAAGACGAGGTTGAGGCCCAACACCGCGGTCCGGTTGGGAGTGAATCCGAGGTCCCCGATCCTGGCGATCATCGACCACAGCACCATCACGTCCAGCACCAACGCGCTCAGAACGGCCACGAATTGGATGCGGTCCATCCACCCCGCCGGTGCCGACGGGTCCCTGGCGGAGATCCGGTACAACACCAGCCCCAGCACCACCACCAGCAGGAAGTCGAACACGCCCAGCAGCTCGCGATCGAACACTCCGCCAAGGCCGGTCACCGCATAGACGACGGCGGCGCCGGCCAGCATCGCCGCGAACAGCGGAGTGAACAGCATCGTGAGCACCGGAGCCATGTTCTCGATGACTCGCTGCTTGGACTCCACCAACCATGCGGCGATGATCACGGCCCCCGCCATTCCAGACGGCACCACCCACTCGAAGATCTGCTCTGCATCGACCACCCCGGTGGGTTCGAGGATCAGCACGGTCAGCGCCACCAGGACCCCGCCCCCTAGCGCGATCAAGGTGTAGTAGATGAACCATTCGCCGGTGAACCGTATGAAGTCCATGCGCCGCTCGTGGGACCTCAGGATCCCGCTCATGTACGGATAGGCGACCACGAACCAGAGGGCCACCGGCAGGTGCGCGGCCACCAGGCGCTGAGTGTCGCCTCCTTCGGCCAAGGGATACAGGTTCACAACCAAAGCGGCGATCGCAAACGGCAGGGCAGACAGCATGACCTTGCCGGCCGGGAGACGGCGGCGGCGGGCGAAGTATCCGGCGAGGAACGGGAAGACGAGCAGGCTGGCATTGAGGATCAGCCAGGACTCCTCCTCAGGGAACCCGGAGGCAACGCGAGCGAATTGGATGACAACGGCCGCCGCCACAGCGAACACCAGAGCTTCCAGCCAGCTCCTGTCGGCCACGGCCTCATCCCCGGCCCCGGAGCTGACCAGCTGCCTCCAAAGGCGGCCGGTGTGCTCACGGGCAAACTCCCTGGAGAGGTCGTCGACCTTTCCCATCCTCTTCACGCCGATCAGAAACGCTTCGTCCTCGGCGAGGCCGGCCGCCCTCAACTCGGCGATCTGATCACGCAGATGGGTCTCCAGCTCCTCCACGTCACGACCATCTACTGCCGGGCCCTTCCCCACGTAGGTCCGCCACTCCGCGATCTCGGACTCGAGAGGCTCGATCATCAGGCCATCCCCGGCGCGAAGGGCAGCAGCTCGATGCCCTTCCAGATGCCGTTCAAGGCTCGAGTGATCGTCATCCATTGCTTCTTGTGCTCGGCCAGGGCGGCCTGGCCATCATCGGTGATGGCGTAGTACCGCCGACGGCGTCCCTCCGGTGGGGACCGCCACTCGGTGCTCACGTACCCGAGCCGGTGCAGGCGATGGAGCAACGGGTAGAGCATCCCGTCCGCCCACTCGAGCTCTCCCTCGGACAGCTCCCGAACCCGTTTCACGATCGCGTAGCCGTAGCTCTCCCCCCTGGCCAGGATCGCCAGCACGAGCGGGGTGGCCGAGGCGGCCACGAGGTCCTTATCGATCTGCATCGAGGCTCGAATACCTAGGCCCGGCATGCATAGAGGTACAAGGTATCACGCCATCTGAAGATGCGCAACAAATGGGGTCGTTTGACATCGCAACAATACAACCGTATGGTTGTATCAATGCCCGGCACCCTCCAATATGACTTGCTGTTCGGGGCGCTGGCTGACGCCACCAGGCGCGACATCGTGCGGCGGGCGATGGACGGTGCGGAAGGAGTGGTCGAGCTCGCCGGCCACTACCCCATGAGCTTTGCCGCAGTGCAGAAGCACGTTGCGGTTCTCGAGCGGGCGGGCCTGGTCACCAAAGTGCGCAACGGGCGCCGCAAAGTGGTCCGCACCCACGTGGAGAGCCTCCAGGTCGTTCAGAGGCTGCTCGACGACTACGAGGAGCTGTGGCGCGATCGCATCGCCCGCATGACAGAACTGATCGAAGAGACCGAGGAGGAGCAACCATGACCGTCACCGCGATCCGCAAGGACCCCCAGACCCTTTCGATGATCGTCACCGCCGAGTTCACAGCCACACCGGAGCGGGTATGGCAGCTGTGGGCGGACCCGAGGCAGCTGGAACGTTGGTGGGGCCCTCCTACCTATCCCGCCACGGTCACCGCCCACGACCTCAGGGTCGGGGGCCGGGTCGAGTACCACATGACCGGGCCGGAAGGAGACCAGCCCGGGGGATTCTGGGACATCGTCGAGGTCGAACCACCCAACTGGCTGGTGTTCCGGGACGGCTTCGCCGGCGAGGACGGGACCCCCAACCCCGAGCTGCCGGTCACCATCGGCCGGGTCAGCATCGAGGACGTTGGCGGCGGAGTCACCAGGATGTCGATCGAAAGCGTCTTCCCGAGCGCAGCCGCCATGGAGCAGGTCCTGGCCATGGGGATGGAGGAAGGCTTGAGGCAGGCACTCGGCCAGATCGACGCAATCCTCGCCGAGCCGTCGGGTAGGGAGATCTGAGCGGCTTTCGATCAGCCGCTCCGGAGACAAGAGGAGATAGCCATGACTACCGAGACCATCACCCCCACCACTCACACCCTCGACGTGCCGGGAGCCGTTCTCGCCTACGACATCCGGCCCAACGACGGGAGTCGCGAGCCGGCGTTGCTGATGATCGGCTCACCGATGGCGGCGGCCGGGTTCGGGACCCTCGCGGGTCACTTCACCGACCGCACGGTGATCACATACGATCCGCGGGGATCCGAGCGAAGCCAAAAGGCATCCGCGGCCAGCCCGGTCGACCCAGATGTCCACGCTGACGACCTGTATCGGATCATCGAGGCCGTCGGTCTCGGCCCGGTCGATGTTTTCGCCAGCAGTGGTGGAGCGGTGAATGCCCTGGCGTTGGTGTCCAAGCACCCGCAACAGGTCCGGATGCTGGTGGCGCACGAGCCCCCACTCGCCTCGATCCTCCCAGACCGCGAGGCCGCTTTCGCCGCCATCGACGCCGTGGCCGACTCCTATCGAAGCAGGGGATGGGGTGCCGGGATGGCGCATTTCATTGCCATCGTCGGCCATCAGGGCCCCTTCGCCATGGACTTCGCCGACCAGCCGGGGCCCGACCCGCAGATGTTCGGTATGCCGGCGGAGGACGACGGGTCGCGTGACGATGTGTTGCTCGGCCAGAACCTGATCACCTGCACCCACTACGAACCCGACTTGGACGCTCTCCGGGCCGCCCCCACCAAGATCGTCATGGCGGCGGGAGCAGAGTCGAAGGGTGAGCTTGCCCATCGTGGGGCCGAAGCCATGGCCGAGCGATTGGGCCTGGAGACAGTGACCTTCCCCTCCGGCCATGGGGGCTTTCTCGGCGGCGAGTACGGCCAGACCGGAGATCCGGACGCTTTCGCGGCCGCTCTCCGAGCAATCCTGGCCAGTTGACCTGCTGAGTGAGGTTCGCCTCGCACACAGAGAAGTAGCCGGCAGTTACGAATTCAGAGGTGCGCCAACAGGAACTGGACCATCGAGTCGACTATCGCCGGGGTGATCTCGTGTCCGGTGTTCGGCAAGATGCCGAGCTCCCCAGCCGGAAGCCGGCGGTATGCCGAGCAGGCGACTTCGACCGGGCAGAACATGTCGCGGTCGCCGGCGAGAATCAGCGCCGGCATGGTGAGATCGCCGAAGTCCTCGATGGTCCGGCCCACGCCGGCAGTCGTCCGGTCGAAGAACTGGCCGAGATATGTGCGCCAGTGGCCCTCACCCTGGGCCGAGTCGTAGTCGGCTTGCATCGTCGAGAACGCAGCAGCCATCGGCGGGATCTCCCGCATGGCTCGCTCGGCGGCATCAGGGTCCGCGACCGTTGCTCCAGGCCGGCCTCCGAAGAGGGGTCTGAACATGTGCTCGAGGTGCTCGCCCATGTGCACCGGGTCGAAGTAGTCGAAACCTCCGTGGTTCACCAAAGCCCGCACCAGCTCGGGACGGCGGAGGGCGACCAGGGTGGCGGTGGCGCCGCCTTCGCTGAACCCGGCGATCATGGGCCGTTCCAGGCCGAGTCCTTCGACGAGCGCCAAGACATCGCCGGCAAGCTCGTCGAAACCGGCCGCGCCCTCCGAGAAGAGGGTGGCGCCCGATCCTCTCGTGTCGGGGGCGATGACCCGGAAGTGCTCGCCGAGAGTCGCAAGCTGATCCACATAGGCGGCGGTGGAGCCCGCCCAGGCAGGACCGTTCGACACGAGGGCACCATGCAACACCACGAGCGGCGGGCCGCCGCCAACCTCCCAATAGGCGATATCGATTCCGTCGGCTCGGACGATCTTGGCGCCGCGCTGGGCGGCTATGTCTGATGCGGAAACGACGTTCTCCCCTTGGCGGCTCGGAAGCTAGCGGTTCGCCTCGCATGGGTGGTGACCTCGAGAACGCTGGCCTCGGAATGATTCTGCGCCGACTTGGCGGCCGCCCTGCCCGCCCCCCTTGGCATCAACCGGAGTCGTCCGACGCCGAGAACAGCTCCCGGGTTCCCTCGATGCCTTTGAGGTAATGCTCGCCGCGATGGTCGAATCGCAGGCGTGATCCCTCGGCCAGGTCGCGGGTCACCCGCGAGACCAGCACCTCTCCTGGCTGTGCGAGGCCAACGACTCGCGATGCGGTGTGAACCGCGATGCCCCGAAGCCCCTCTTCGACCACCTCCACTTCGCCCGTGTGGATACCGACCCGAATCGGGATCTCAACCGCGCCAAGAGCCCGAACGAGTGCGAGCCCGCATCTGACGGCGCCACCAGGAGTATCGAAGGCGGCCAGAAACGAGTCGCCTGCCGTCTCGACTTCCCTGCCTCGATAGTCCGCCAGAACCGTACGGATGGTGTCGTCATGAAGGGCGAGGACGCGCTTCCAACCCGCGTCCCCCAGCCTGGCAGCCGATTCGGTCGACCCGACGATGTCGGTGAAGAGGATCGTGCTTACCAATCGCGACCCGTTGCTTGGAGTGGCGAACTCGGCTCCCCCGGCCCAATCGACCGTGATCAGCTCCTCGTCTCCCACCACCCAGCCCACGTGCCCGGGGCGGATGTCGAATACCTGATTGGGGCCGATGACGAACTCCTCACCGTCGTCGCCGCGTATGCCAAGGCGGCCGCTGAGTACCACGCCGCGATGGTGGAATTGGCAGGAATCCGTGCCCACGATCGGCTGAACGTGCTCCTTCCAACTCCACCCGGGCTGGTGGACGTCGCGGCTCACAATGGTTCCCGCGAGACGCACGCGATGGTTCACTCCGAAGGGATAGGTCACGGTGTCGACAGGCTCATCGAAGTCGCCGACCTCCACTGTGGCCATGGCCGGCATCTTATGAACGGGCTGTCACCCCGCTGCCGAGCCCGCCGGCGGTCCTACTGCGCCGGGACAGGCTCGATCCGGCGATAGAGGATCAGCGCAAGCGTGTAGAACACGACCAGGATGCCAATGCTCCAGGCCATGGCAAGCCAGAGGTCATTGCCTGGGGTCCCGCTTGTCAAGACCGAGCGAATCGTCTCGATGATCGGCGTCATCGGCTGGTTCTCGGCAAAGCCCCTCAGCAACGGCGTCATCGAGTCGGTGGGCACGAACGACGGGCTGATGAAGATCAGAAGCAGCAGGATGTATGCGAAAGCACCTGCGCCCTCCACCGTCCTTGCCAGCAGGCCAAAGAACATGGCCATCCAGGTCGTGGCGAGGGTGAACAGGACCAGGAGCCCAACGAACCACAACCAGCCCTCTGGTCTTGCAGCCGGGCGAAACCCGACGATGAACGCCACCACCAAGACGAGAAAGCACGAGAAGAGGTTGGACAGCGTCGACGACAATGCCTGACCGCTCAGTACAGATGAGGGCGCCACAGGCATTGTCCGGAAGCGACCAATGATGCCCTTCTGCAGGTCCATGCTGAGTCGGACCGCGGCATAGGCAATGCCGCTGCCGATGGTCATGATGAGCACACCGGGCGTGATGAAGTCCACGTACTCGATCGAGCCGGTCTGTGACCCGAGGGCGCCACCGAACACGAAGACGAACAACAAGAGGATGGCGATTGGCGTCAAGACAACGGTGATTACGGTGTCCAAGCTGCGCGTCGTGTGTCGCAGGCTTCGCTTGGTCATGGTCCATATGTCATGTAGCGCTCGCATGCGAGTCCTCCATCTCTTGTTCCAGGATCTTGAAGAAGACTTCGTCGAGTGTGGGGTCCTGCTTGTTGACCTGGGTTGGCTCGATCCCGGTGTCTCTCAGCCGAATGAACAGGTCCGCCATCTCGGCTACCGAACCTGCCGTGACCACGAGCTTCGAATCCTCTCGGCTGACAATCTGCAGACCGTCGAGGGCTCTCTGCGCCTCGGTCAACTGCGTCGGCTCACCGAACTCCAACTCGATGAGCCCGGCCGGCACCATCGTCTTCAGCTCATCCGGGGAGCCCTCAGCCACGATCCGTCCTCCATGGAGGATTGCGATCTTGTCGGCCAGCCGGTCGGCTTCTTCCAGATACTGCGTGGTCAGGAAGACCGTGGTCCCGCTGTCGGCCAAGTCTCGGATCGTCCCCCACATTTCGGTGCGGCCCTTGGGGTCGAGTCCGGTCGTCGGCTCATCGAAGAAGATGATGGGCGCCCCGCCCACCAGGCTCATTGCGATGTCGAGCCGCCGCCGCATGCCGCCCGAGAAGGTCAACAGGCGGCGATCAGCTGCATCGTGAAGGTCGAATTTGTCGAGCAACTCCGCGGCCGTCGTTTCTGGGTCGGTCATGTGGCGCAGTTCGCCCATCAGCACCAGGTTCTCACGGGCAGTGAGCACGTGGTCCACCGCGGCGAATTGCCCTGTCACGCTGATCTGCTCGCGGACCTTGGCGGGTTGGGTCGCCACGTCGAAACCTGCGACCGTTGCCGCTCCCCCGTCGGCTTTGATCAGCGTGGTCAGGATGTTGATCGTGGTCGTCTTGCCGGAGCCGTTGGCCCCGAGCAGGGCGAAGACCGAGCCGCGTTCGACGTCGAACGAGACGTCCTGGAGCACCGCCAGGTCCTTGTAACCCTTCTGAAGGTTCCTCACCTCAATGGAGATGGCTTCGGTAGTCACGACGCGAATCCTTTCTCTTCCTCGGGCCGCGCCCGATGGATGGCGATGTCACCGAAGGAGGTGCGGGCGGTCAGCTCAACGGTGGTCTGAGACGGGTCCGGGGATCCGGTCGACTCCAGTGCGTTTTGGACCCGACCGAATCCGGTCTTGGCATCGACCCAAGCCGCGGTCCCACTTCGGATCCCGACGTCGATTCCACCAGCTGCGGTTTGCAGAATTGCCGTCCCTGTGGACAGCTCTCCTATCTCGATGTAACCGTTGGCCGTTTTGGCGGTCAGGTCGCCGCCGGTGCGGCCGGCTTTGATGTCACCATTCGAGGACCTCACCCTCAGACGGCCCTTGACCTCACCGACATTGGTTCTACCGCTCTGGTTCTTGATGTCGGCATCTCCTTCGACCAGCCCGATGTGCATGTCGCCTGCACTGGTCACGTCGGCCGGGCCTGCCACGCGGGCGACGCTGACCCGGCCCGCCCCGATCGCCACATCGAGCGGACCGGTCTGGTCGAGCACCACGTCACCGGCACCGTTCTTGATCCGGGTCTCACCGAGCCGGCCATCGCAGCGGACGTGAGCCATTCCGGTGGTGGCATCGACCCGAGAGCCCTCGGGCAGTTCGATGACCAAGTCGACCGATCCGTAGGGCCCGAAGCTGACCCACATGCCCATACCGCGGGCCTTGGGGGTCCGCACCAGAAGCCTGGTGCCGACAAGCTCCACGAGGGTCTGCTTCGCGGCTTCGACGTCGACCTTGCGCTCCGGATCACTGGGATTGACCATCACCACCGTGTCGCGCCGATCGCTTGCGATGAGGTGCACATCTCCGAGGACGAGCTCGATGTTGAGCTCGACCGGCCTTGGCGTGTCGAAGGCCTTCATCAACTCACCCAGCCCGTGTAGCGCTCGCCTCCGGTCGCTTTTCGCGGGGATGGACGGCGGGGATCGTCAACGAGTGCGCGAGCGGCGGCACGGGTGAGCCAGGCGTTGAGTGACAGGCCCTCTATCCCTGCCGCCTCCTCGACGCGCGCCTTGAGGCTCTCTGGGAGCCGGAGGTTGAGACGCGCCGTCCCGCTGTCATCGGGATCTGCGACGGAGACGGGAGCCAGTTCGATACCAGGCGCCCCGGCGAAGGCATCGTCGGGTGACGGGACCACGACGAAGGTCGGGTCGCCTCCGCGAAGTCGGACTTCGACGCTCCCCGGCGCCAGATCCCGGGTGATCTCGTCTGCCGCCCCCGCCAGGGCCTCGAGCAGGATCAGTCGAACCGAAGACTCGAGCGGCGCTGTGAGCCGTTCGGCCAGGGCTCTCGCCTCGTCGCTTCCGGCCTCGGCGGCCGTCAGCAGCTGACTGCGCAGTTCGTGCACATATGGTGTGAGGTCCACGGTGCCACTATGGCACCTTCTTTGGCACCTGTCAAGTGCCACTAGGTGCCGAGGTCGGCCGGGCTCGTCGTATTGGGATCCCCAACCACCAACGGGCTGCCAACCTCGGATCATGCCGATACTCACCGGCTCGGATCCCACCACCGGAAGGGCCCTGCGCGGAGCGATCCTGGTCGAGGGACCGAGCGACAAGATCGCCCTTGAGACTCTGGCCAGACGCCGCGGTCGCGATCTGGCCGACGAGGCGGTGGCGGTGATCGAGATGGGAGGCGTCACCAACATCGGTCGCCATCTCGAGCAGTTGGGCAATCGAGGCATTCGACTCGCCGGCCTGTGCGATCTCGGTGACGTGGAGATCGTCATGAGCAGGCTGCGAGCCGCCGGCCCGGGGTCACCGGACAGCATCGACCAGCTCGAAGGCCTCGGCTTCTACGTGTGCCGCATCGATTTGGAAGACGAGCTGGTCCGAGCTCTTGGGCCCGAGCGGGTCCTGCAGGTCTTCGAGCGCGACGGGCGCCTCCACAAGTTCAGGACCTTCCAGACCCAGGTGGAGAAGCGCCTCCTTCCGCTGGAGGTGCAACTGTGGGACTACCTGACGAATTGGAAGATCCACTACGCCGGGTTGTTCGTCGAGGCATTGGATCTCGACCAGGTGCCACGCCCGCTGGACGGCGTGTTGTCCCAGGTTTGACCTGCGGCTGCCTCGGGCCCCCTCAGGCCCCTACGTAGTTGGCCAGGTGCTGCCCGGTGAGGGTGGAGCGGGAGGCAACCAGGTCGGCGGGAGTCCCTTCGAAGACGATCCTCCCGCCATCGTGTCCGGCCCCAGGGCCGAGATCGATGATCCAGTCGGCGTGCGCCATGACCCCCTGATGATGCTCGATGACGATCACCGACTTGCCTGAGTCGACCAGCCGGTCGAGCAGGCCGAGCAGCTGCTCGACGTCGGCCAGGTGGAGACCTGTGGTGGGCTCGTCGAGCACATAGATGTCGCCCCTCTCCCCCATTTCGGTTGCCAGCTTGAGCCGTTGGCGCTCCCCTCCCGACAGCGTGGTGAGCGGCTGGCCGAGGCTCAGGTACCCGAGCCCGACATCGGCGAGGCGATTGAGGACTCCGGCTGCAGCGGCGTTCTCCGCCTTCCCCGATCCGAAGAACTTCTGGGCATCGATCACCGACATCGCCAGAACTTCGGCGATGTTGAGCCCGCCCAGCCGGTACGCCAGCACTGCCGCCTGGTAGCGCTTGCCTTCACACTCCTCACACACGGTGGTGACGCCGGACATCATCCCCAAGTCGGTGTAGATCACTCCTGCCCCATTGCAATTGGGACAGGCCCCCTCGGAGTTGGCGCTGAAAAGGGCCGGCTTCACGCCATTGGCCTTGGCGAAGGCTTTGCGAATGGGATCGAGCAGACCTGTGTAGGTGGCGGGGTTGCTGCGCCGGGAACCGCCGATGGCCCCCTGGTCGATCGCCACCACCCCCTCCCGGTTGGAGACCGAGCCGTCGATCAGCGAGCTCTTGCCCGACCCGGCCACGCCGGTCACCACCACCAGCACGCCCAGTGGGATGTCGACATCGACGCCCTGCAGGTTGTTGGCAGTCGCTCCCCGCACCTCCATCGTCCCCTTGGCCGCTCGCACAGATGCTTTGAGGCCGGCCCGGTCATCGAGGTGGCGGCCGGTGAGCGTGGTACTCGAGCGCAGTCCCTTGACTGTGCCCTCGAAACACACCGTCCCGCCGGCTACACCGGCTCCGGGCCCCAGGTCGACGACGTGGTCGGCGATCTCGATCGTCTCCGGCTCGTGCTCCACGACCAGCACTGTGTTGCCCTTGTCTCGCAGCTGCAGCAGCAGGTTGTTCATCCGCTGCACATCGTGGGGATGCATGCCGGCGGTGGGCTCGTCGAAGACATAGGTGACGTCGGTCAGGGCCGAGCCGAGGTGGCGGATCATCTTCGTGCGCTGGGACTCGCCGCCCGACAGCGTGCCGGATGGCCGGTCGAGGCTGAGATAACCGAGCCCGATCTCCACGAACGAGTCCAGCGTCTCCCTCAGCGCATTCAGCAAGGGGCCCACCGACGGCTCTTCGAGATCACCCACCCACTGGGCCAGGTCGCTGATCTGCATGGTGCAGGCATCGGCGATGTTGATCCCCTTGATCTTCGACGACCGCGCTCCCTCGTTGAGGCGGGTGCCACCGCACTCCGGGCAAGTGGTGAACGTCACAGCCCGCTCGACGAAGGCCCGAATGTGGGGCTGCATTGCTTCGACGTCCTTGGCCAGGAACGACTTCTGGATCCTGGGGACCAGACCCTCGTAGGTCAGGTTGATGTTGTTGTACCTGACCTTGGTCGGTTCCTTGTAGAGGAAGTCGTGAAGCTCTTTCTTGGTGTACTTGTTTATCGGTTTGTCGGGATCGAGGAACCCCGACTCGGCGAAGATCCGCACGTTCCAACCCCCGGCGTTGTAGCCGGGAATGGTGAACGGCCCCTCGTTCAGCGACTTGGTCTCGTCGTACAGCTGGGTCAGGTCGATGTCGTTGATGCTCCCCATTCCCTCACAGCGCGGGCACATACCACCGAAGTAGACGAGGTTGCGAACCACCTTGCGCTCCCCCTTGCCCTTGTCGGCGGTCATGGAGCCGCTCGCTCGGCGCATGGGGACGTTGAACGAGAAGGCGATCGGAGGCCCGACATATGGCTTGCCAAGCCGGCTGAACAGGATCCGCAGCATGGCGTTGGCGTCGGTGGCAGTGCCCACGGTGGAGCGGGCGTTGGCCCCCATCCGCTCCTGATCGACGATGATGGCGGTGGTTAGGCCCTCCAGCATGTCGACATCAGGCCTGGCGAGGCTCGGCATGAAGCCCTGGAGGAAGGCGCTGTAGGTCTCGTTAATCATCCGCTGCGACTCGGCGGCGATCGTGTCGAACACCAGTGAGCTCTTGCCCGAGCCGGAGACGCCGGTGAAGACCGTCAGCCGTCGCTTGGGGATCTCGAGGCTGATGTCCTTCAGGTTGTTCTCGCGGGCGCCTTGAACGCGGATCAGGTCGTGGCTGTCGGCGATTTTGGAGGGACCCTGCGAGGTGGCTCTCTTGGTCGCCATGATCTGGCCTCCATCATGTCATGTGCACAGCGCACTCAGATCCCGGCGGAGGTCGCTCTTGGAGCGAGCTCAGGGTTGGGATGTGCCCGGGAGCGGCGTGATCTAACCCTGTTCGATCCGAAGCATGTTGCCGGCGGGATCGCGTACTGCGGCGTCGCGTACGCCCCAGAACTGATCGGCCGGCTCGGAGAGGACTTCCACTCCCGGGGCCGCGGCCACCTTCTCGAAAGTGGAGCTGAGGTCGTCGGTGCGGAAGAACACCGGGCCCAGCTCACCTTTGGCGAGCAGAGCCGCAATTGCATCACCGTCCTCCTTGGACCGCCCGGCATGCGGCTGGGAAAGGACGATCTGGATCTCGGGCTGGCTGTCGGTGACCAGCGTGATCCAGCGAAAGCCCTCGTTGGCGACCTCGTTCTGGACTTTCAAGCCCAGCGTGTCGCGGTAGAAGCCGAGGGCGGCATCGGGGTCATCGACAAGGACGTGCACGTGGCTTACTGAGACTGTCATGCCGCCAACCCTACGAGAGCGGCATCGGTATTGCTTCTCCGAAACTGCTCAGTTCCGCCCCGGACCGGCTCCGGCCTTGCGAGGGCGGGTCAGGACCATTGTCTGGCAGCCCGGGATCTCGCGCAGCTCGTCGTGGTTGCGAGCGCGATAGGCGCTTGGAGTCTCTCCGACCAGCTCGGTGAATCGGCTGGAGAAGGAGCCGAGGCTGGTACAGCCGACCGCGAAGCAGACCTCCGTGACGCTCATTTCGCCCAGGCGCAGCAGGGCTTTGGCCCTCTCGATCCGCCGCGTCATCAGGTAGGAGTAGGGCGTCTCGGAGTAGGTTTCGCGGAATCGGCGGCTGAAATGCGCCGGCGACATGAAGGCGGTCCGCGCCAGGGCGGGGACGTCGAGGGGCTGCGCGTAATCCCGGTCCATCATGTCCCTGGCCACCCGCAACCTGCGCAATTCGTCGAAGTCGACGCTCACAGTCCCATTCTGCCCCGGCCTGCCTGCAACTGCCTCTTCCCGCGGAGGGAACGGATTCTGGTTCGCTACTTGCCGACCTTCCATGAGCGACTGGAGGGGATCGGGACATCGCCGTAGCCGTGGCAGCGGGCCTCGCTCACCTGCAGCTCGAAAAGGATGTAGCGGTCGAGCGGCGTGTAGCCGGCTGCCTCGGCCACGTGCGCCCACAAGCCGGGATCGGCCCTGCCGAAGCCCTGCCCGCTCACGTTGAACTCCCCGCCGGAGCCGGCGTTGTCGGGGACTCCGTTGTGCAGGGCGAACCATGCCCGCTCCTCCAGGTCCCTTGCCTTGGGCGAGGTCGGTTCCATGAAGAGGAACAGCCCGCGGGGGCTGAGGATCGGTGTGACCGGATGGACCCGAGGCAGGCCGGATCGCCTGATTGTGGCCAGATAGGCCGGGGCGGCGATCAGCCTCTCGGCTCCGAAGCGAGCCAGCTCCGGCTCGAGGCGGGCGAACTCACTCCAGGGGATCGTCTTCGGCGCTCCCTGATCATCTTCGCTCGGCGCAACGGCCATGGCATCGAATCTACGCCCAAGGCCGGGAGTTGCTTCTCCGAAACTGCTCACTTCCGCTACCGGCGTCGACCGCCTCCGGGCCTAGCCTCGAAGTTGTGGGACGAACTGTGTACTGGATGAACGTCTCGCTCGACCTGTTCATCGAAGGAGGGTCGGGTCGGGACGGGGACTGGGGGTGGCTGCGGATCGGCGAGGAGTTGCACCGCGAGTTCAACCGGCGCGCAGCCAATCTCACTGCAATGGTTCAGGGGCGGGTGGTCTACGAGATCATGGAAGGCTCCTGGCCCGGCATCGCCACCGACCCATCGATGCCGGACTACATGCAGGAGTACGGAAAGATCTGGACCGACATCCCAAAGGTCCTCGTTTCCCGCAGCCGGACCGAGGCCGGCTACAACACCCGGGTTCTCGGCGGGCCCGACGCCATTGGCCGGCTGGCCACCCTCCGAGCCACCACCGACGGCGACATCGGAGTCGGTGGTGCCAACCTGGCCACCCAGCTACACGAGGCCGGCCTGCTCGACGAGTTGCTCCTGTTCACGCACCCGGCGCTGCTGGGGACTGGCCGCCCTCTCTTCGACCGCATCGATCGGCCCATCGAGCTCGATCTATTGGAAAGAGCCGGGTTCGAGCGCGGGGTGACGATGCATCGCTACGCCGTGACCAGTCGGACCACCCAAGGCCAATCGGCCCCCAAGAGCCGCCCACCCGGCGGCCCGCCCATCAGCTGATCGGCATCGACAGATCCCGCCCCTCGGCCCCCAGCCAGGGGTAGCGGTCCGTATCGAGGCCCGCGTAGTCGGGACCGAGATAGATGAAGCACTGCTGGATCTTGAAGTCCCGCACATCAAACACGTCACACCACCGTCCGGCGTGGGTGACTCCTGCTCGCCACGATCCGTCACGATGATCGCCGAAGGACGTGCCTTCACAGGCGAAGGTGTCGGTCCCGGTCATGAAGCAGCGGGTGTGTTGCTCAAGCGGGCCCGTCCTCGCAACGGGTGGGTAGTGAGTCGGCCAGAGCCAACCCGAAGGGCGTCGCGATCCAGGTTTACCGGGCCCGCAGTACCAGACCGGTACGTCGAGCCCGAAACGATGAGCAAAGCCGCACGGTCGCAACAGGAAGGCACTCGGTTGGGAGGACAGCGCCGGCTCGAAACCGGCAATGGTGCTCACGGTGCCAGCACTGGTTCAGCGGAGAGGGAGGAGCGGCTTGAAGGTGAGCCTCTAACCCGCGGCAATCGGGCACTCCCAGGCAGCGAGCACGTGTCACTCGTGGGTCGGTCCAAGGCGCGATGTGCGCCGTTGTTGTCGGGCTCCCGGAGAGTCTTTCGGCCCTGGTAGACACGGCGGCCGCGATCGATGATGGTCTGAGAACTGAAGCTGCGAAGGAGCAAGAAATGAGCATGGTCGGATCGCATGGGGCGTACAGAGCCGGCGTGATCCCGGAAAGCCTTCCGGGGAAGCTGTCGGTTGCTTCGTTCCTTGTTCTCGTGGTTGGAGCGCTTGCTCTGTTTGCGGCTGCAGCAATTGGAGAGACGGGCGGCGAGAGCATCCTGGACAATCTGTGGCTGGGGGTTCCCGGCATCGTGGGCTTGGCGGGTGCCCTCACCTCGATGATCACCGGGCTCGTCGCTGTGATCCGCCGACATGACCGTGTTGTCAGCGTGGTCGTCGCCGCCAGTGTGAGCACTCTCGTTTTCGTGTTCGTTCTTCTATCCGTGCTCTTCGGCTGACGACACCAACAGAGGACAGCCATTTCGGGCCCCGTACCGAGCGACTCGCTGTTCCGGTTCGTCTGAAACGCCCGCCGCTGGTTCAGCTGGCGACGTTGAATCCAGTCGGGTTTGCCGCCGGGTTGGCGAACGCTCCGCGGGCTTAGATCGGATCGCGTTTCACCGGGTTTGCCTCTCAACAGTTTCCCCGCATGTATCTCGAAACGCCATGAACCAGGCCATCGAAGAAGAGGAAGTACCGAAGCCGAGGATCAACCAGTGTCAAACACCCACCGGAGCCCCAGTGTCTGTCATGGAACCGAAGCCGCACACCCTCCTGTGGGATGGATGGGATGGCGTCAGAATGGCCTCCTCCGCCCGGCTTAGGCGTGGCGAACAGGCGGTGCCGGGTTTCCAGTGGTAGCGGGGGCGGGATTTGAACCCGCGACTTTCGGGTTATGAGCCCGAGGAATGAGCGCGTCTCCCACCTAGGGAAAGGGCGCGAACTGGCTGCTCAAGGCACGTTTTCGGTTCGCGTCATTTCGTGTTCTTGACCATTTCCATCGCACCCTCTCGCTCGGACGCGCGATGGTGATCGTAAAGGCGGGCGCTCCCTCGGTGGTTATTGCGTTGCCCTTTGACTAATTCAGCTTGATATCCTAGTTTGTTAGGAATGATTCTCATTCCATGCAAGGGGTCGATCATGAGGCGCGTGTTTGGTGTCGGGTTGGTGGTGGTGGCTCTGATGGTGGGAGCCTGCTCCTCGCCGGGCACGGGCAACAACGGAACGGCTTCCGGTGACAAGATCACGGTGGCAGCCAGTTTCTACCCTCTGGCTGAAGCCGCACAGCAAGTCGGTAGGGATGCGGTGGTGGTCACCAATCTCACTCCACCGGGGGTAGAACCGCATGACCTGGAGCTGACTCCTGGGAGTGTGAGTGCGCTCCAGTCGGCGGATCTTGTCGTGTACCTCGGGGGTGGTTTCCAGCCGGCTGTGGAAGAGGCCAGCAACGATGCCAACGGGATCACCCTGGACGCACTACAGGATGTCGACACCAACGACGCTCCTTCGGAGGAAGCCGCCGCAGAGGGGCTGACGGTGGATCCCCATGTGTGGCTCGACCCCAGCCGATACATCACCATCGTCGACGAGGTTTCAGACGCATTGAGCGGAATCTCCCCGAACGACGCCGAAGCCTTCAAGGCGAATGCGGAGGATTTCACCAGCCAGCTCGGGTCTTTGGACGAGGAATACCGTACGGGGCTCGCCTCCTGCGAACGACATGACATCGTGACCAATCACGCCGCCTTCGGCTATCTCGCCGAGCGATACGGGCTCACACAGGTGGCGATCTCAGGTCTCGAGCCGGATGCGGAGCCGACACCGCAACACCTGGCTGAGCTGGTGGGTCTCGTCGAGGAGAAGGGCATCACCACCATCTTCACCGAGGAGCTACTCCCACCCGACGTCGCCGAGACGCTGGCCGCCGAAGCGGGAGTGAGCGTCAGCGTTCTGAACACCCTGGAGACCGCGCCCGAAGACGGTGGTGACTATTTCTCGGCGATGCGCGACAACCTCAACACACTGCGCGAGGCTCTTGGCTGCTCATAATGCACTCATGCGCGAAATCGCAAGAGCACCAGTCTGGCAAGCAGGAGGCGAGATCGGCGAGGAGATCCTCCGGGCCGACGGAGTCTCGTTCGCCTACGGCCGGGAGCCGGTGTTGGAGTCGGTCGATCTATCGGTGGCCCGTGGCGAGTTCGTCGCTCTCGTAGGGCCGAACGGTTCGGGAAAGTCGACGCTTCTCCGGATACTGCTGGGAACACTGGATCCCACCGAAGGGCGAACGCTGCTGTTCGGGTTGGCACCGCATCGGTTCAACGAGCGGTGGAAACTCGGCTACGTACCGCAAAGACCGGTGCTCACTCTGGAGACACCGGCAACCGTCGAAGAGATCGTGGCCACGGGAAGACTGCCGAGGCCGGGAGGCTGGCGACGGATGGGCCGCGACGACCGGGAGGCGGTGCACCATGCTCTCGAGTCCGTCGGCCTCGACGGTTTCGCACGGCGTCCACTCAACGAGCTGTCGGGCGGTCAGCAGCAGCGTGCCTTCATTGCCCGCGCCTTCGCCAGCGAGCCCCACCTGCTGATCCTCGACGAGCCGATAGCCGGGGTGGATGCCGACTCCCAGCGGCGTTTCCGTGACGCGATAGTCCATCTCGTCAACGACCATCAGGCAGCCACCTTGCTGGTGTCTCACGAGCTTTCGGCGGTGGCGAACGATCTGGATCGGGTGATCGTGCTCAAGCGACGGGTCCTCTTCGACGGCACACCGGCGGCTCTTGCCTCAGAGGGCGTCAACCTCGGTATCCACGGGGAGGATCTGCCGCTCTGGTTGGAGGGCCTGTCGTGACCCTTGCGATTCTGGCTGCACTTCCATATCCCTTCGAGCTCGGGTTCATGCAGAAGGCCCTCGTCGCCGGCATCGCGGTGGGTGTCTTCGCACCTCTGATCGGAACGTACATAGTCCAAAAGAGAATGTCGCTGATCGGTGACGGGATCGGCCACATCGCCTTCGCCGGGGTCGGAGCCGGACTCGTGGTTGGTGGAGCGCCCCTGTGGACCGCACTGGGCTTCGCCATCGTCGGATCCATCGGTGTGGAACGGCTGCGTTCACAACGCCGGGCTTCAGGCGACCTCGCCCTCGCCTTGATGTTCTACTCCGGGATCGCCGCAGGCGTCGTACTGGTCAGCCTCGGTGGAGGGATGAACGCCGGGATTCTCACCTATCTCTTCGGTCAGCCGCTCACGGTCAGCCGAGGTGATGTCATCGGCATCCTGTCCTTGGGAGCAGCCATCGTGGGCATCGTGCTGGTGTTCCGTCGGCTGCTGTTCGCCACGGTCGGCGACGAAGACTGGTCGCGAGTAGTCGGCCTGCCAGTGACAGCGATGAACAATCTCCTCGCCATCCTCATCGCCTGCTCGGTGGTGGCCGCAATGCGAATGGTGGGGATACTCCTCATCTCGGCGATGATGGTCCTCCCCGTCGCCGGGGCACAGCGCCTCGCCCGTTCATTCGCCGGAACACTCGGTTGGGCAGTCACCATCGGAGTGGGATCCGCCATCATCGGGCTTGCCGCCGCCAGGGTCTTCGACCTGGCCCCCGGTGGGACCATCGTCCTTCTCGCCGCGGCCGTCTTTGCCGTTCTAGCGGTCATCAGACGGCGTACCGGACCCGCTCAGCCAGAGGCGAACGGCCGAGGATGACCACCACATTGCGGTCACAGCACTAGCGCCGACAGTTGCCACAGAGGCCCTCCACCTCGAGGACATGATCACGCGGCTCATAGCCCGCTTCGCCCGCCAGCGAACCGGCAAGACGATCCAGCAGCCTCTCGGACTTGTCGCTGAGGGAGACGTCCTCGACAATCCCGCAGCTGACGCACACCAGATGATGGTGATGCTCCCCCAGCCAGTCAGCCAGCTCGAAACGCGCCAGCCCGTCGGCATCGTGATGCTTGCGGAGAACCCCCGCCTCGTCGAGCACCGTCAACGACCGATACAAAGACGAAAGAGGCAGTGAGTCAATGCGCTCATGGAGCTCGGCGGCAGACAGCGGGCCACTCATCCGCTGCAGTTCCCGCACCACCGCCTCACGACCCCGGGTGTACATGACCTCCCGGCTGGCGAGACGACGCCTCACCTCATCATGGACGTCCATCTGAACCATCTGTCACGACGCTCCACCCCCTGTAGCTGGACTCGATCGCAGCACGCGTTCTCAATCATAGCCCCGGATTGAGAATGCGATGGAGCTACCAACCGGGCATCTCGGCGATGAAGAAGTCCCTCCGGACAACCACGCATCCGACCTCGGGGATACGTGCGCTGGCGGCGGCGACGATGTGATGTCGCCGGCGTAGAACGGCTTCCAGGAACGGCGCGCCGTCTTTATCGACCATCGAGGACGTTTGAGGCGATCCGTCGGACACGTTCGGGGTCGGCGATAGCGTCGATCTCGATGATCTTTCCCTCGCTCACAGCCTTGCTTCCGTGAGCTCGATCTACTCCCCCTCCAGTGAGGCGTAAAGCTCCTCCTCCTGGTCGAAGTGGAGTCTCAGGACGGCGTGGAGGCCGTACAGAATCCCACGCAAGTCCCTGATGTCGGCTGGTTCAGGACCACTCACTGGGAGATCGGAGACCCGACGCTGGAACAGGTCGACGAGACGAAAGATCTCGCGATGGACCCGGCTCATCATGGCCAATGGATCCTCCCCGGGGAGGATCTCGGTCATTTGCGGGTAGATCACGGTCTCATCCCTGGCTTCGTGCGGGAGGATCTCATCGACGAGGAAGCTCTCGACCTCTTGAAGCGAATCGAGACCGTCAGCCCCCGTCCTCGTGTCGAGCGAATCGGCCACATCGCGTAATCTGTCGAGTTGGGGGATGAGGCGCTCGTGTTCAACGCGAAGCTCCTCTGAGAGCTCGGCGGGGAGATGAGGCCCTAACTGGGTCGGGCTCTTCCCTCCTAGAGCACGCAGGGCGTTGAGAATGGCGATCACGTCTATGGCCTCCTGTACCAGTGCGCCGACGATTGGGACGAGCAGGCCAAACGCGGCAGCAGCCATTGCCACCAACGAAAGCCCCATGCCGATGACAACACTCTCGGCCGCGATGCGGCGCGAGCGTTGGGCGATTCCGATGGCGTCGACCAGCCTTTCGAGACGGTCGACGACGAGAACTACATCGGCTGCTTCCGATGATGCGGTGGCGCCCCGCGCCCCCATCGCTACTCCAACATCGGCAGCCGCCAGAGCGGGGGCGTCGTTGATCCCGTCTCCCACCATGGTGGTGATGCCGGTCCTCTGCAGGTCCGCGAGCGCCAGCACCTTCCCCTCCGGTGTCGCCTCGGCGAGGATGTCGTCGACCCCGATGGCCATGCCCACCGACCGCGCCACGATTGAATTGTCCCCGGTGGCCATCACGATCTTCTCGACGCCCGTACGCCGAAGGGCCCGAATCGTGTAGGCAGCGTCTGCTCGCAGTTGGTCGTCAAAGACCAATGCCCCTACCACCTCGCCGTCGACGGAGACGTACACGACGGTTGGGGAGACCCTGGTGACCCGAACGCGAAACTCGCTCACCCTGTCTGGCTCAGGAGAGTCGCTGAGGAGCCAGGCGAGTTTTCCCACCGCGATGTCCCGCTCACCGATCGTGGCAGAGACGCCGGCACCGTGCAGCTCCGCCACGTCAGTGGGCATCGAGAACTCCAGGCCACGACCACGGGCCGCCTCGACGATCGACCTGGCGAGAATGTGTGAGGAGGCCTGATCAACCGAGGCAGCCAATGAGAGAACCTCTGACTCGGACAGGGAGTCGTCGAAGACCGCAATGAAGCGCAGCACCGGCTTGCCCACAGTGACGGTTCCGGTCTTGTCGATGACGATATTCCGGGTTTGGGCGACCGACTCAAGTGCCTCGCCGCCCCTGAAGATGATTCCGCGGCGGGCCGCTCGGGAGATCCCGGACACAACGGCGATTGGCACTGCGAGTAGCAACGGGCACGGAGTGGCGACCACCAGAACTGCCAGGCCCCGGGTCGGGTCACCCGAGACCAGCCATGCAAGACCCGCGACTCCAAGGGCAAGAGGTACGAACCAGCCAGCCCACTTGTCCGCCAGTCGGACTCCCGGCGCCCGGGACTCACGCGCCGATCCGACGAGGCGAATGATTCCGGCATATGTGCTCTGGGCAGCTTCCTCCGTCGCCTGAATCTCGAAGACGTCTGCCGCATTCACTGTGCCACTACTGACCAGGTCGCCGTTGGACCTCTCGACAGGAAGTGGCTCACCGGTAAGGGCTGACTCATCGATCACTGCGACCCCGCTCGTCACCACACCGTCGACCGGGATTACCTCACCCGACTTGACCAACAGACGATCGCCGCGGCGGATGTCATCGATGTCCACGGTCTCGAGGTTCTCGTCCTGTATGAGGTGAGCCGTTCGCGGGGCACGCTGGATCAACGCGGTCAGCTCCCTCTCCGCCCTTCCGGCGGCGTAGTGCTCGAGGAACTGGCCGGTAGCCAGCATCACGCCGATGATGGCGGCGGTGAGCAGTTCGCCGAGCGCCAACGATGCGACGACTGCGAGAAGAGCGATGATGTCCACCCCGGGCCGACGACGCCGAATCTTCTCCACCATCTCCCGGACCAGGGGGACGAGCGGAACTACTGCCACCAGGATCAACGAGACGTCGACCACGACATCGAGGTCGATGAGGGCGCAGAGGCCTGCGGCCGCTAGCCCGGCGATCGTGAAAGCCAGCATGAACGCGGTCGAGCGTCCGGAGCGCATCGAATTCAGCCAAGTCGCGAAGTGCTCAGCGACCTAGGGCCGGCTGTCCCTTTCCTTCGTGACCATCGGCATCCGGGGCCGCCGAAACGCCAGCTCTCCCGGCCACCTTGGTCCTCGTCTCCTCGCCGACGCCGGTCAGTCGTGTCGCCAGGAGGACGGCGATGATTCCTGCCGACCCCAGATAGAGACCGATCATGATTGGTGTCCTCGTGTCGGTGCCCGCAGACACTCCGTGAATCAGCGATGCCAGGAACACCCCCAGCGTGGAGAAGTGAATGAGTCGCCAAGTTCTGTGCCCGATGAGCTTTCTGATGTAGAAGCTCCCGACGACGATGACGAGGCCGTAGAGGGCTACCACGCCAAAGGCGACCGCTCCCGTCCTCCAATCAGAGGTCCCAGGAATCATGATTTCGGTCAAGGTGAACTCGAGAAAGTCGTGCTTCGAGAGAACCACGACATGGCCGAGGGTGGCTAGAAGTGCGGCGATCGCAAGAGACTCGTGGAACCATGTCAGGGGCTTTGACTTGACCAGCCGCCCAAACAGTTTCGAGCTCACCAGGAGACCCCAGATCGTGGCCGCGCTCAAGGCGGCGAACGCCGCGATCCCCGACCCACGAATGATCATCCACTCGAGACTCATGCCGCTAAGTACATGCCGGGTGTTCCGAAGATCGATCCGTCGTGCCATATGACCACGGCCGCGGCGATCCAAGCTTGTTCGCTAGCCCACTCGAGGCCTTCGGCTCCGAGCAAGAGGACCGCCTTGGCCCCGGCCTCGGCATCGACCGCTGACTCTGCGAGAACCGAGGCACTGACCACGGGTGAGTCCACCGGCTCCATGGTTCGCGGGTCGATCAAGTGACTGACTTCTGTGTCCCCGACCCGCCAGCGTCTCCGACCTGTCGAGCTGGTGGCAAGCGCGCCAGTCCCGACATGAAGCCGTGCCACCACCTCCCCAGCAGGGTCGACCAAGGACGCAGTGGTGTCGGGATGACGGCTTCGTAAGTCTCCACCAGCGGAGACCACAGCAGCCAATCCAGCCTCTACGGCTTGGTCACAGCACCAACCCTTGGCGATGCCCCCGAGATCGAGAATTACTCCCCGAGAGCGATGGAGCAGCGAGCCGCTTAGTCGCCAGTCACCTTGGCTGGCCTCTTCTGGGGCGTGGGCCAGATCGGAGACCGCCTCGAAAGAACGGTCGTATCCCCACGCTCTGACCGCCGATCCGACCCCAATGTCGACCAGACCCCCGGTGAGGTAACGGGCCCGCGACCCGGCCTCGATCGCGGCACGCAGGGTGCCATCAAGTGCCACAGTCGGTGAGGGATCGCGGTTGAGCCGACTGAGCTCACTTCCCGGCCGAAAGCGACTGCACACGTCTTCGACCTGCTCGAACCAGGAGCGCAATGCCTGACCTGTGTCCTCAACTCCCCAGGCCTCGACATTTGTGCCCATAGCTGGGAACTCAAAATGCATCATGAGCCGCCGCTGCGCGGCGCCGGTGCGGGGGCCGATTGGGTAAGGGCGGCCTCATGTCCCTTCTGTTTCACATAGATCGTCCGCACCTCCGGTGTGCTCTCCACCGACGGCTGATATCTGAGTATCACGAGCCCTCGAGCCGGAGGGGCGGGAATCGTCGCCACCCGAGACGCGGGCACGGTTGCACCTTGAGAAGCAGGTGGGGTCAAGTTCGGAGTAACCGCCCCGGCATCCGCCGGCTCCAAGCCGGCCATCGTGAGGGCGGTTCCCCAGGCGAGGCCGGCTCCCGTCCAGGCCAGGATCCGGCTGATCCTGGCCGTGTCGAATCGACTCATCGTTTGTCTCCGGGGCCAGTCGGAACTCGGAGAGGCACGCCGTATTCGCCGAGAGTGGCGGAGACCGACGGAGGGAGTTGAGCGAGGTCCGCGGTGCTCGCCAACCGGGCGTTCCCGCTCCACTGCAAGACCCTTGTGATGGCGGGGCCAACACCGGGCAGGTCCGGCGTTGTCGTCACGAGGGAAGCGGATGGCTCTGCCACAGTGAGGATCGTCATCGATGGCGGAGGACTCTCGGCGAGTTTCTCAGCTGCTGGACTGAGAAGTCTGGCCACTGCAAACACACCGGCGATGAGAACGGCAAGCCCCGTGACGATTCCGACTGAGTCCCGACTCATCAGTCGTCATCCTCGTGCTCGTCTTCGTGCTCCTCGTGCTCGTCATGCTCGTACGAGTCGTCATCGTCGGACCTGGACTTGGTGACAACCGCCGCGGTGGTTTCGTCAGTACCAGGTACGACGACGGTCTGCACGATCGGCTCTGCAGCCGCCCTGGCCGGAAGCTGAAGACCTTGCTGCTTACACACTTCTCGCAGCGCGTCGAGCGCCGCTTGCTGCACATCGGTGATCCTCCCCGACTCCTCTAGGGAGACGAGCTGCAAGCCCTCAGGACCACAGGCGGTCTGAAGGTCGGCAGCAACGTCAACCGCAGTCAGCGGTTGGGTGGGGACTGTCGTCGCCGAAGGCGCGGTACTCGCAGTCGTAGGTGTCCCCTCCGCCCGACCGGTGTCGGCGAGCCAGAGAGCACCCAGCGCAGTGAGTGGCACCAGCAGCGTCCCGACGATGATGGAGAAGGGCAGGCCTCTTTTGGCGAGTCTGTCCATGTCAGACCTCCACGAAGATGCATTCGGCGGGGCACTCTGCGGCGGCTTCGACGACCGACTCGAGCAGCACCTCGGGAATCCGGGCTCTGCCCTCGAACCCGTCGGGCCCATGACCCCGACCAGAGGAGCCATCGAATATCACGGTCTCGCCGAAGTGGCGCTGATCTTCCTTGACCGCCCACGTGCCGTCGTCCCGCGGATGAAATACTTCGGGAGCTATTTGCGAGCAGGTACCCGCACCCATACAGGCGTCCCCGTCAATCCAGACTGTGGCCATGCTGCTCCTTGTCCGAGGTGTTGGCAGCTTGACCCACCGCGACTCAAGGGCGCCTCAGCCCAACCTCAAGGAATCCCTAAGAGGATGTTGATCACGAGTTGGGCGGTTTCGCCCTGGAGTCCGTCGACACCAACATTCGTGAACCGGAGCCGCACACAAGTTGTTCATCCCAGTCAGCGACTCCTGCCAACCGCTCCACAGGGTCCTGACCGTTGGCACATTCGACGGTTCTCAGGTCAGGATCGGGTGACGGAGGACTGTCCTCAAGTTCTCCGGTTTGGCCCGAGTCGGGTCTCCGAGGTAGATCTCGTGATGGCGGCCGTGTAGCTCCCAGCCATTCTCCTTGGCGAACGCATCCATCTTCTCGAGCGTCGCCGGCTCGTCGGCGTAGGGGCCGATGTGCATTATCTGTATCGCCGGGCCTTCGCGCCAGCGTTGGAGCGTGATCCTGTCGAGAAACGCATTTGGGTTCTTTGCCGAAGCATCAGCCACCGCCGTCTGGAACATGTCCTGCGTTATGTGCTCAGGTTGCATCATCAAAAGGCTGTAGAGCGACGCCTCTTTCCAGTCCCAGTCGAACTCGCCCGATTCGGTCGACCAAAGGCCCTCCAGCGCCATAACCGTGAAGTCGATGGGGTTGTCTGCGCGCAGCTTCGACATGAACTTGAGACCATAAGCCACCCCGTACATGGCACCGATGGCAGCCCGGAACGACTCGGAGTCAGCGGGC
>DATBMA010000001.1:0-16620 GCA_036555105.1 Acidimicrobiia bacterium | reverse complement strand
CAGCCGGACTGCTGGTCGGCGGAACCGTGTCGGCCGTCGGCATCCTGACGGATCGCAGCCCACTGGCGCGAAAGCTGGCCTACGGCACCCTGCTGGTCACGGCAGTGGTTGCGGTCCTGCGGCCAAGCGGATCTGGATGGGCGGTTGGAGTCGGCTTGGCGGTCGTGGCAGGCGTGGGGCTGGCCGGCCCATGGATGAGGGAGTGGATGCGGGCCAGACCCACCCCCGACTCGCCGCCTGCGGTGGCCGCCGGGCTGATGGTCCTCTTGCTGGCTCTGCCGGTGGCAACCGCCCTCTGGCCGGGCATGACGGATGGTCTCGCCCTCGCCTTGGGCAGCCTCGGCGCCTGGGCGATCGCCCTGGTCTATGCCCGGGGAGGCAAGGGAGCGCTGTGGGCATGCCGGATCGGGTTGCCCCTGCTGGGGTTGGCCGCACTCGGCTTCGACGGCCCGGCGGCGATCACCTGGCTCCTGGGGGTAGGGATCGGAACAGTCCTTGCCTGGACGCCGTCGGCCAGGGTGGCCATCAGGCCGCTGGTGAGGAGATGAGGCGTCCCAACCCTTGGGTGGCGGTCCCGGCGCTGGTGGCGGGGGCGCTGGCCGGCTTTCTCGGTTGGGTGATCACCAGCCTCAGCTGCACGTCGTCTGGCGCCAACTGCCCGCTGGCCGCGGTCCTGGTCGGGCTGGCGTCGTTCGTGGCGGCCGGGCTCGGGATGACGATCGTGCTGGTCCTGCTCTACCGCTCGATCGCCGAGCAGCGAGAGAAACGTGTGAGACCTGAGACCTGAGACTTTCTCACGTCTTCCCGAACACCAGGGCGACGTTGTGCCCACCGAAACCGAACGAATTGGACATGGCGTACTCGGCTTGGGCGGGGCGAGCCTCGTTCGGCACGTAGTCGAGGTCACACTCTGGGTCCGGCTCCTCGTAGTTGATGGTCGGGGGGAGCATCCCTTCCCGCATGGCCAGGATCGAGAACACCGCCTCCAGTGCCCCAGCTCCTCCCAGCAGATGGCCGGTCATCGACTTGGTGGATGAAATGGGCACCCGGTACGCCTGCTGGTCGAAGGCGAGCTTCACCGCCGCGGTCTCGGTCGCATCATTGGCGTCGGTGGAGGTGCCGTGGGCATTGATGTAGCCGACCTGCGCCGGCTCGATACCGGCGTCGACCAATGCGGCCTTCATCGCCCTGGCGGCCCCCGTCCCGCCGGGACGAGGGAGAGTGATGTGATAGGCGTCGGCAGACATGCCGTAGCCGCACAGCTCGGCGTAGATCGGCGCCCCCCTGGCGAGAGCCGCCTCCCGCTCCTCGAGGACGACTGCGGCACCACCCTCGGCCATCACGAAACCGTCCCGGCCCGCGTCGAAAGGGCGGCTGGCCTTGGTCGGAGCATCGTTGCGGGTGCTGAGCGCCCGCGACTGACCGAATGAGGCGACGCAGAATTCGCTGATCACGGCCTCGGCTCCTCCGGCCACCATGACGTCGGCCGCACCCCGCCTGATCATTTCCCCGGCGTCGCCAATGGCGTTGGCCGAAGCAGAGCACGCGGTCAGAACGCAACTCACTGGCCCGAGCAAGTTGTTCTCGATCGAGGCGAGGCCGGCGGCCATGTTGGCGATGATGCGGGGGATGCCGGTAGGGCTGACGCGGTCAGGCCCCCGGTCCCGCAGGACGTTGATCTCCTCGGCAAAGGAGATCATCCCGCCGAAGCCTGCCCCCACCACCACCCCTGCCCTGGCCGCGGCCGGATCGTCCTGGGCGTAGTTGAGCTTCGAATCTGATAGCGCCTGCCGCACCGCGATCATGAAGAACTGGGCATAGCGGTCGATTCGCTTGACCTCGCGACGATCGAAGTGGTCCTCCGGGTCGTAGTCCTTCACCTCGCAGGCGAAGCGTGTGCGGTACCCGGTGGTGTCGAACAGGGTGATCGGGCCGGCGCCGGACACACCGCTCAGAGCGGCTTCCCAGGTCGAGGTGACGTCGTGGCCGATGGGGGTGATCGCCCCCATCCCGGTGACGACGACCCGTCGCCGGTCACCCACAATGCCCCCTTACGAACTCAGCTTGGTGTGGACCAGGTCGATGGCCTGGCCAACGGTGTGGATGTGCTCGGCTTCCTCGTCCGGGATTTTCACCCCGAATTCGTCCTCGAGCGCCATGAGGAGCTCCACCACCCCCAACGAGTCGACATCGAGGTCGGACTCGAAGTTGGCATCTTCGGTGATCTTCTCCGTGTCGAGCCCCAGCTCGGTCACCAGCAGGTCCTTCAGTCGGGACTCGATCTCGGTGCGGTCCATGCCCGCGCTCCTTTCCATTCCGTCTCTCTCCGAAACTTACAGCGCCAATCCGCCATCGACGACCACCACCTGGCCGGTGATGTAGGAGGCATCATCGCTGGTCAGGAAGCCGATCAGCGCCGCCACCTCCTCAGGAAGGCCGAATCTTCCCAGGCTGATGGCGCCAGTCGCCGTTGCCTTCACCTCATCTGACAGTGCCGAGGTCATGTCGGTCTCGATGAATCCGGGGGCGACCACGTTCGACGTGATCCCCCGCGAGCCGAGCTCCTTGGCGATCGTCTTGGCCAGGCCGATCAGGCCGGCCTTCGAGGCTGCGTAGTTCGCCTGGCCCGGGTTGCCTGCCAGGCCGGCCACCGACGCCACTGACACCAACCTCCCCCATCTTGCCTTGAGCATGCCCTTCAGCACGGCCTTGGTGCAGAGAAATGCCGACCGCAGGTTGGTGGCGATGACCTCGTCGAACTCTTCCGGGGACATGCGGAGCATCAGGTTGTCGCGGGTCACGCCGGCGTTGTTGACCAAGATCTCGACCGCTCCGAGCTCGCCCGCCACCATCTCGACCATCGCCTCTACCTGTGCCTGGTCTGACACGTCGGCCCGCACCGCCAGCGCCCGGCCACCCGACGCCAGGATCTGCTCGACCAGTTCTTCGGCGGCAGCCGTCGAGGACGAATAGTTGACCGCTACCGCATGTCCCCTTGCCGCCAATTGCAGAGCCGTGGCCCTGCCGATGCCGCGGGCGGCGCCGGTGACCAGCGCCACCCGGCTCACTTCGAAGGCTCCGGCCGTCCGAAGAAGACGAAGTTGGGCTCGAGCAACTCCATGGTCGAGCGCCCGTTGGGAGGAAGCTCGGCATCGCTGACCCCGACAGGTGTCACCCGGTCCCCCCACCTCACCACCGCTGCAGCCCACGACAGCCCGGCCCCGAACGCCGCGAACACGAGATTTGCGCCGGGCCGGATCTGGCCCTGTTCCAGTGCCTCGGTGAGGGCGACCGGGATGGTGGCAGCCGAGGTGTTCCCGTACGACCCGATGTTCACGAAGACCTTGGCCGAATCAAGCCCCAGCCTCCGGGCGGTGGCATCGATGATGCGGATGTTGGCCTGATGCGGGATCAGCAGGTCGATCTGTTCCAGATCGAGGCCGGCCGCTCCCACCACCCGTGCCGAGGCCTCTCCCATCGTCACAACGGCCCGCCTGAACACCTCGGGTCCGTCCATGCGGATGGCGCACTGCTCGGCCGGGATCTCTTCGCGGTCCCCATGGGTGCCGTCCCGGGCAATTGCGAGAATGTCGTGCACCGAGCCGTCCATCCCGAGCTCCGAGCTGAGCAGCCCCACGTCTGGGTCGGCGCCCGGCTCGAGCAGGACAGCCCCGGCCCCGTCGCCGAAGAGGACACAGGTCGCCCGATCGTTGAAGTCGATGTGATGGTGGAGCTTTTCGGCCCCCACTACCAGAACCGCGCGGTGAGTGCCCGACTTGATCATGCTGGCCCCCACCACGAGCGAATAGATGAAGCCGGAGCAGGCGGCGTTGAGGTCGAACGCCGAGGCGTTGATTGCGCCGAGCTTGGCCTGCAGGAGGGCGGATGCCGAAGGAATGACCGAGTCGGCTGTACAGGTGCCAAGGATGATCAAATCGACGTCCTCCGGGCTCTTCCCGGCTGCGGCCAAGGCATGTCGGGAAGCCACTTCTCCCAGGTCCGAGACCTCCATGTGGGAGATTCGCCTCTCTTTGATCCCAGTTCGGGTGGTGATCCAGTCGTCGGAGGTGTCGATGATCTGCTCTAGGTCATGATTGGTCAGCACCGCCGGGGGCAGGCATTTGCCCCATCCGGTGATCACGGCATTCGACAATGGTCCTCCTCCGACTCAGCCAATGGTACCGATCGCCGCCATGGCGGCCTGGATCCCATCCACCCGATTGGCCACGAGCACCTGTGCCTCCGGAACCGTCCGCCGGGCCATGCCGGCAGTCACGTCTCCCGGTCCGACATGGATGAAGCAGTCGACCCCCGACTCGTGCATCCCGCTCAGCGTCTCCGAGAAACGCACCGGTGACACCACCTGCCGGACCAGAAGGCTCGCCAGTTCGTCGACGGCCGCGGGCCGCGCCGTGACATTGCTCCATACCGGAAAAGCGGCCGGCGACAGCTCGGTGGCCGCCACCGCCGCCTCGAGGGCGGGCACCGCTTCAGCCATGAACGGGGTGTGAAAGGCCCCCGCCACCTTGAGGCGGACCACCCGCTTGACCCCATGTTCGCCCGCGTTGACCTCCAACCAGTCCAAGTCCTCGGCGGCACCTGCCATCACGGTCTGGCCAGGGGCGTTGAGGTTGGCGACATACAGCCGGCCCCCCTCGGCAACCCTCTCGGCCGCCAGACGAGCCGCCGACCCTTCATCTCCCCCCAGGAGCGCCGCCATCCCTCCATGGGCGGCCGCGGCCGCATCGCTCATGGCGGCCCCTCGCGCCGCCACCAGAGCCAACCCCTCCTCGAATCCGATCGTCCCGGCCGCAGCCAGAGCGGTGTATTCGCCGAGCGAGTGGCCGGCAGCCGCGGCGGGGGGGCCCGGCAGGGAGGGGGCAAGCACGGTCCACATCGCGTAGCCGAGCGCGAACAACGCCGGTTGGGCGAACTGGGTCTGGATGAGCCGCTCCTCCGGGCCCTCCAGGCAAAGAGAGGCCAACGAGTAGCCGAGTATCCGATCGGACCTCTCGCCGAGCAGGTCGGGACAAGCTGAGAATAGGTCCGCTCCCATTCCCACGGCCTGGCTGCCCTGGCCCGGGAAGAGTACGGCGACCGACACTGACAGGTTCGACTTCACCCGTTATCGGCGGGTTACGAGCGCAGCTCGCTCTGGAGGCTGATGCGGTACCCGGAAGGATCGAGAAGCGCTGCATAGCGGGTGCCCCAATCCGAGTCGACTGGAGAGCTGACAGTGGTGGCTCCTTCTCCCGTTGCCGCGGCGAAGGCAGCATCGCAATCCTCGACCCACAGGCTGATCTCGATGCCCGCCGCCCCGATCATCGCCTGAGCGCCCTCCTCCATGCCTATGTGGAACCCGTCTCCCCCGCCGATGCGCACGTAGCCGGGGTGCTCCATCAGCACTTCGAGCCCAAGCACTTCGACATAGAAGCGTCGGGATGCCTCGAGGTCATCGACGAGCATGAACAGGTGGGAGAGGTGTGGCTTCAAGTCAGTTGGCCCTGAGCGCGGCCATCTCCTTGAGCAGCCGGTCGACGTCGCCGGCATCGACATCCCGGTGGCACACGAGCCGCCAGGTGCCGGTGAACGGCGGATTGACCTTGATTCCCGCCGCCGCCAGCCGATCCGCCACGGCCGCGAACGGGAGCCCGAGCCGGTCAGGGTCGACGTTCACCATGTTGGTCTCGACCGTCTCCAGATCCACCGCGCCCGAAAAAAGCTCGGCCAGCCCCTGGGCAAGACGGGACGCGGTCGCATGGTCCTCCCCGAGTCGGGCCCGGTCACGGAGCGCCACCCTGGCGGCTGCGGCGATCACCCCCACCTGGCGCATCCCCCCGCCCTGGCGCTTCCGCATGTACCGGGCTTCCTTCATGCTCTCGACACTGCCGCACAGCACCGAGCCGATCGGGGCCCCCAGGCCCTTCGAGAAGCAGAACTGGACGGTGTCGGACAGGGCGGCGAAATCGGCGGCGGGGGTGCCGGTGGCCGCCTCGGCGTTGAAGATCCTGGCCCCATCGAGGTGGATCGACAGCCCATGTCGTCGCGCCACCGCGCTCCCGGAAGCCATGACTTCCAGAGGGACGACCCGCCCTCCAGAGAGGTTGTGCGTGTTCTCCCACACCATCAAACGGATGCGAGGGAAAAAGCTCCCGGCCGGCGCCAGGGCGGCTTCGATCTGCTGTGGCGTCATCGCCCCGCCCGGAGCGGCAATGGTGCGGAAGGAGACGCCCGACCATGCGGACGCCGCCCCTCGCTCGACATTGCGGCAGTGGGCGCCCTCGTCGGCCAGGACGTCGTCGCCGGGACGGGCTTGGAGGAGGATCGCCAGCTGGTTCCCCATCGTGCCGGTAGGGGTGAAGACGGCTGCCTCCTTGCCAACCGCCTGTGCTGCCTCCTCTTCGAGCAGGTTGGCGGTGGGATCGTCCGAGTAGACGTCGTCTCCCACCTCGGCCGCCGCCATCGCCTCGCGCATCTCGGGAGTCGGCCTGGTGACGGTGTCGGATCGGAAGTCGGCGGTCCCGTCGGAGAAAGGCATGAGGCCAGGTTAGAAAGGTCGCACAGTCGCACGGTCTCAAGTCGCACGGTCTCACGGTCGCACGGTGAGACTCCGAGACTGTGAGACTTCGAGACTCGTCTAGAGCCCCGGGAGCACAGTCGTTGCGAACAACTCCCAGGTTTCCAACCGATTGGGGAGGATCGAGACGATCAACTCGTCAGCTCCCGCCTCCAACAGCCCGGAGAGATGCTCCACGACTGCCGCCGGCACACCGGCGTTGATGCCGTTCGTTCCACCACGGCGGGCGACTGCATCCTCCAGTGCCGCTTGGTCGGGCGCCAGCATGACGCCCCCGCCCCAGCTGACCGTGAGCGGACGACCGGCCAGCTCCCTGACCTCCGCCGTCTCGCGCCTGAGCGCATCCGCCTCTGCCCCCCAAGCATTCCACCCGTCGGCCCGGGTGGCGGCCAGCTCTCGAACCTTCTTGCTCCTGCCTCCCACCCAGATCGGGACCGACGGCTCCATGGTCTTGATCTGCTCGAGCGTGGCCTCGAGGGCCGTCATCCGATCGGAGCGATCGAGGCCGAGCCGGTCCGCCTCATCGTCCGACATCCGATCACCTGCGCCCAGGGCGATTACGACCCTGCCGGGAGCGACCATCTCGGCGGTCCTGACCGCAGCGGTGCTGATCTCGGGCCCGCGCAGGCTGGCTCGCAGCACCAGCATCCCCACCCGGATGTCGGGGGCTGCGGCCGCCACCACTCCCAGGGTCGAGACTCCTTCGAACACGGGACGGCCGGGCTCCCCGATCGGAATCAGGTGATCGAAGGCAAACACCCCTCGAAACCCGAGTCTTCCGGCATGAGCTGCCGCCTGGAGAAGAGGTTGAGGGCTGTTTTCGAAGATCGGAAGGGTCAGGGAGACGGGGGCGCTCACGCCCCGCTCAGCTGCCCGAACAACTTGCGCAGCCTGGCCGGCACCAGGTCGGCGGTGGTCTCGAGCACGCCGCTGATCACCTTGAGCAGGTCCTGGGGGCCGTCCCAGTGCTCGCGGACCACGTCCTCTCCTGCCCGTTGGACCAAGTGATTGATCGCAAGAGCCACGACGAAGATGTCGTCGAGCTGGCCGGCACCGCCGATGAAGTCGGGCAAGAGGTCGATCGGCGAGACGACATACACCCCGGCAAGCACCAAGGCGAGCTTGCTGCGCCGCGGAACCCGCGGATCCTTGACCAGCCGCCACAGGAGCTTCACCAGGTTGGGCAGCAGGAAAAGAAAGTCCTTGGCCATCTGCCTGACCTGGACAGAGCCTTTGCCTTCCGGTGGGATGACCTCGTCCGGGCGAATCGGGTCGGACATGGCCTCAGATTAGGTCGGAGCCGGGGTTGGCAGACAACGACCAGTTGCGGGCGGCGCCGATGGCGCCCGCATCACCTCCAAATCGGGCGCGCACGATCGGGGTGGGGAGACGCCCGGCCTGTGCCTGCGACCACCCTTCCAACGCTTCCCTGGCAGGGTCGAGCAGCATGTCTCCCGCCGCGGCCACACCGCCCCCGATGACGAAAATCTCGGGATCGAGCACGGCGGTGAGGATGGCGAGCCCCTTTCCCAGCCAGACTCCCGCCGCCGCGAGGACCTCCTTCGCTCGAGCATCACCGGATTCGCCGGCTGCCACCAGGGCAGAGGCCGAGGGGCCCAGCCCCAACCGCTCGGCTTGCTGGTCGAGGACCCGACCCGACACCAAGGTCTCCCAGCAGCCGCGACGGCCGCATGGACATGGCCGGCCAGGCTCTTCCATGGTCATGTGCCCCGGCTCGCCGGCGAAGCCACGCCCGCGGTAAACCAGGCCGTCGATGATCAGCCCGCATCCGACCCCGGTGCCGATGGTGATGACGACTGCACTCGAGGCACCCCGCGCTGCTCCTCCCCCCAGCTCAGCCAGGGCGGCGGCGTCGGCGTCGTTGAGCAGGGCCGGCCGGAATCCGAGGCGCTGGCGGAGCAGCGAGCCGAGGTCGACCTCGCGGCCAGGCAGATGCGGGGCGGAGACCAGCACGCCGGCATCGACGTCGAGCAGCCCGGCCACTCCCAGGCCGAGCCCTGTCGCCTGACCGCCCCCGACCTCGAGGTACAGATCGACGATCGCCGAAACCAGCTCTTCGGAGGTCGTCGGGAGAGGGCGCCGTCCCGCCGCCACCGGCACCTCCCACCGGTCGGATTCAACCGCGACAGCCGACAGCTTCGAACCACCGAGATCGATGCCGACGATGCGGCTCACTCGACCTCGATGTGGACCGGGCCCTCCTCGTCGTCAGCCTCATCGTCGCTGGACCCGATTCCACCCAGCTCGTCGACGATCGCCTCGATCGCACGCAGGCCCTCGACCCCGGCCTTCCCAAGGTGATAGATGGCGCGAGAGATCGCCCTTTGCAGAGCTGAGAGGAGGTCGTCGCTCATGCCCGCCGCCTGCGGCGGATTGGTCCCCCACCAAAGCTGACCCTGAGGACGCCATGTTCGAGCCGGGCTCTTGTCACCTGCCGGCGCAAGAGGCTGTCGGGAAGGACGAATGACCGGCGGTAGGAGCCGACCTGGACGTAGAGCTCGTGGCCGTGGCGGAACACATCCAGATCAGAGCGCTCGGCGAACGGCACCAGGATCTCCAGGGTCACCTCTTCCTCGGTCTCCCGCATCTCGAACGGCCGCAGCGGCGTGAATCCGTGGATCGGGTCCTGGTCTCCATACAGCTCCGCTCCCATCCTTCGCAGGCGATCGAGCCCCACCATCTCGTCGTCGAACAGCCGGAGCCGCAGCCGTGGCACGTCGGCGAAGGCCTCGTCGATCGTGTCGAGGTGCCCTTTCTGGATGGCCCGCCATCGATCGAAGTAGGGATCGGAGACGAGGTCGGGCAGGACCCGATTCACCACCACCCCGTCGACTCCGTATCCGAAGAGGCCGAGGTACGTGAACGTGCGCCGGGCCTCGTCGATGACCATCTTCTCCGGGTTGATGACCAGCCTGGCGGCGGTGACCTTGGGATCGCCCAACAGCGACTTCACCTCCTCCACCCCGGCGAACACGGACTCGGCCGCGGCGAAGACGCTGTCCTCGGGCACCGGGAGATCCGTGAGCCTTGTGAGCAGGGGGCGGGCCGCCTTCATCAAGCCGCGCTGAGTAGGCATGATCCGTTCGAAGTACCACGACAGGACCTCCGGCAGGCTCAGCAGGCGGAGGGTTTCGGCGGTGGGAGCGCAGTCGACCACCACGACGTCATACTCACCGGAGCGAGCGTGCCGGTTGACCTCGAGCAGCGCGAACAACTCGTCCATACCTGGGAAGACGAGAAACTCCTCGGCCTCGATGCCACGCACACCTCCCCAATCGAAGACCTGGATGAGCTGGTCCCGGATTGCCCCCCAATGGCGGTCGAGCTGGGCCTGTGTGTCCACCTGCTGTCCGGCCAGCTTGGGGGTGATCTCGGCAGGATCGTCGCCGAGTCGCACACCGATGGCGTCGGCCAGCGAGTGGGCGGGATCGGTCGAGGTCACGAGGGTGCGGAAGCCGCGGTCAGCCGCCGCCAGGGCGGTGGAGGCGGCAACCGTGGTCTTGCCCACCCCCCCCTTTCCGGTGACGAGGAGAATCCTCATGACGCCCCGTAGACCAACTCGGTCCGCCTTCTCAGGCCTCGAAGGGCAGTGCCCACCAGCTGTTTTTCGGCCTGCCGGCGCAGAAACCCGGGAACGGTGAAGCCGGGCTCGACCCGCAATGCGTACACGACCTCGGTGCGGCCATCGGGGGTGAGGGTGAAGGTGTAAGAGCCCTCGAGCTCTTTGACGTCGGGACCTGGCTCCGCCACCCAGGTCATCTGCCCCGGCGGGTTGTACTGATACTCGAGGACGTACGTGATCTCCTTGACCATCCCGTCGACGACGAACCTTGCCCTGGCCGCACGTCCCTCGGGATCGGTCTCCAGGATCTCGATCGTCTTCACCCCGGTTGCCCACTCCGGGTAGGCGGCAAGGTCGGCTGCTACCGAGAACACCTGGTCGGGTGAGGCTTTCACCTCGATGCTGTCCATGGTGCCTTCTGCCATCAACCCTCCTGCCGAGCCGAGTTTACGGGCGATCCCAACCGTCCAAGCTGACCGGGCGCTTGGTGGCACGGAAATAGCCGAGGTTGCGGCACGTGGTCTTCCCAACCCGCCAGATGCTGGCCTGGGGCTGGTGAACGTCGCCGAAGAAGTGGTAGCGCGGCTGTTGACGGCGGATGTAGTCGAGCAACGGGCGGGAGCCCCTCTCTCCCCGCCCCGTGATGACATCGGTACGGAGGGGGTCGATGGCCGGTGGCAGGTGTGAGCAGAGGATCTCGACCGGGCCGATCGACTCGAGCTTGGCCTCCATCAACTCCTCGGTCACCTCGCCGGAGGCTCCGATCGGGGTGGCCACGCCCCCACCTACGAACCCGACCCTCATCCCATCGACAACGACCGCGACCCCGTCGACGAATTGCCAGCCCTCGGGCAAGCTGGCTTGCAGCATCTCAGGGCGATCGACGTTGCCGAATGTGCAGAAGCCGGTGGTGCCCCGCAGGGCTTCGGTGACACGCCCGTATTCGGCCCGAATCGCCGACTCGATGGCCTGACGCAACTCCGTCCCACCCTCCAGTACACGTTCCCCCCATAGCGAGCGCATCCCGGCGTAGTCGCCCCGTCCTCTTCTATCCCCCACTTCTGAAGCGAACTCCGACCCCATGACGTCGGCGATGATCCCTTGGTTGGTCCGGTAGTCGAGCAGGTTGATGAGGTCGCCAAGGATCAGCAGGACCTCTCCCCGCCCGGCCACCTCCGCCAGGGCCTCGAACTCCCCGTGGACGTCCGAGACCAGTAGCACTCAGCCCACCCCGGCCGAGCCCGCGTCGCCGATCCTTCCCGCGTACCAGCCGGCGGCAGTACCTCCGGTGACCGCCAGGACGGCGATCAGCCAGTTGTCGATGTCGCGGGCGGCATAGAAAGCCGACAGCCCGGCGATCCCGAACCCGGTCAAAGCCCCCAGCACGCGGCGCCCGTTGACGCCGAACCTTCGCTCAGGATCGGCCCTCTCCCACTGAGGGGCGTTGACGGCCAGGGAGCGCAGGATGATCCAGACCACCAGGCCCAGCAGCCCGATGACGAGAGAGATGGCGAAAGCGGTTGCCATCTACCCGGTGACTGCCCCGTGTTCGGCCGATCCCACGAGACGGGCGTACTTGGCCAGTGCCCCGGTTGGGTAGCGGGCCGGGGCGGGTCGCCAGGCGGCCCGTCGCCCTTCCAGCTCGGCTTCGTCGACTTCGAGGTCGATCCTCCGTCCCGGTAGGTCGACGACGATCCGGTCGCCTTCCTCGACCAGCCCGAGTGGGCCTCCCGCCTCCGACTCGGGGGCGACGTGGCCGATGCAGAGGCCGGTGGTCCCTCCGGAGAAGCGGCCATCGGTGATGAGGGCCACCGCCTTCCCCAAGCCGGCCCCCTTGATGGCGGCGGTGATCGCCAGCATCTCTCGCATGCCTGGACCGCCCCGCGGTCCCTCACCCCTTATCACCACCACCTCGCCCGAGTTGATGCCATGCGAGTAGAGGGCCGCCAGCGCCGCTTGCTCACCCTCGAACACCCTGGCGGGCCCGGCGAAGATCGTCTCGGCGATCCCGGCCACCTTCACCACGGCCCCGCCGGGAGCCAGGCTCCCGCGCAGGATGGCGATGCCGCCGTGATCGGCGATGGGTTCACTAACCGGCCGGATGACCGACTGGTTCCCCGGTAGCGACGAGTCCCTCAGGTTCTCGGCCATGGTCTTCCCGGTGACGGTGAGCTGGTCGCCGTCGAGCAGCCCGGCCTGCAGCAGGGCAGCCATCACCACCGGCACTCCCCCGATCCGATCGAGGTCGATCATGTGGAAGCGGCCGAAGGGCTTCAGGTCCCCGAGATGGGGGGTGCGGCGGGAGATGCCGTCGAAGTCCTCCAGTTCGAGAGCGACTCCGGCTTCGCGTGCGATGGCCAGTAGGTGCAGCACGGCGTTGGTCGACCCTCCCAACGCCATGACGGTGGTGATGGCGTTCTCGAATGCCTGACGGGTGAGAATGTCGCGCGGCCTGATATCGGCCTCGAGCAGTTGCATCACGGCCTCGCCCGAGCGTTCGGCGTATTCATCCAGTCTCGGGTCGACCGCCGGGACCGATGCCGACCCCGGCAGCGAAAGCCCCAGAGCCTCTCCCACTGCCGCCATGGTGTTGGCAGTGAACATGCCGGCGCATGAGCCTGCCCCAGGGCAGGCGAGTCGCTCGAGTTGGTCGAGCTCGGACGCCTCGATCCTCCCCTCCGCCAGCGCCCCGATCCCCTCGAACACGTCCACGATCGAGATGTCGCGTCCTTGATATTGCCCGGGAAGGCTCGAACCGCCGTACAGGAACACGCTGGGGAGGTTGGTGCGTGCAGCCGCCATCATCATCCCCGGCAGCGACTTGTCGCAGCCGGCCACCGCCACGAGGGCATCGAAGCGCTCGGCGTGCATCACCAGCTCCACAGAATCGGCGATCACCTCACGCGACACCAGCGAGGCCCTCATCCCCTCGTGCCCCATCGATATTCCGTCGGAGACGGCGATCGTCGTGAAAGTGAGGCCCACCCCTCCCCCGGCCCGCACCCCCACCTTGGCGGCCTCCGCCAGCCGCGGGCCCGAGAGGTTGCATGGTGTGACCTCGTTGCCGGCCGAGACCAGGCCGACCTGGGGTCGGGAGAAGTCCTCGTCACTCAGCCCTACCGCCCGCAGCATCGCCCGCGCCCCCGCCCTGGGGGCGCCCTCGGTCACATCCTGGGAATGGATCTTTCGCACTCTGCGGCCGATGGTAAGGGCATGGCGGGCGACCGGCCGTTGCATGCTTCCCGCGGTATCGTGAGACCTCGGTGTTGATCCCCACCCTCCCCCTCTTGGAGTTCGCCGTGCCCGCGCCTTTCGAACGCGCGGTCGAGCTCGCCTACAACCTCTGGTGGGCGTGGAATCCAGCCGGGCACAGCTTCTGGTCCAACCTCGACCCGGTGGGATGGGAGCGGAGCCACAACCCGCTCGAGGTGCTCAGCTCGCTCGACCGGGCTCGCTGGCACGAGCTAGAGCAGGTGGAGGCGGTGCAGGAGCGTTACCGCTCCGCCGTCATCGAGCTCGACCGCTACATGGCCGACGGCGACACTTGGTACGTCCGTCTTGGCAATCCACTGGAAGGTCCCGTCGCCTATCTCTGCTCCGAATTCGGGGCCCACGACTCGATCCCCTTCTACTCGGGCGGGCTCGGCATCCTGGCGGGCGACCATCTCAAGTCGGCCTCCGACCTCGGCGTGCCGATGATCGGCGTGGGCCTCCTCTACCGGCGCGGGTACTTCCGTCAGGAGATCGAAGCGGAGGGAGAGCAGCAGCACTTCTATCCCACCCTCGACCTGCGCCGCCTGCCCGTACTCCCGGTGGCATCGCCCGCCGGCGGCCAGCTCAAAGTGGAAGTGGAGCTCCCGGGCCGTCTGGTTCAGGTGGGAGTGTGGAAGATGCAGATCGGCAAGACCCCTCTGCTGCTGCTCGACACCGACAACAACGACAACGATCCGGCCGACCGGCCCATCACTCACACTCTTTACGTGCGCGGACGGGAGATGCGCCTGTGCCAAGAGCTGGTGCTCGGGGTCGGGGCCGTGCGCGCCCTCACCGCATTGGGCGTCGCCCCGGCCGTGTGGCACGTCAATGAAGGTCATGCCGCCCTCTCGTTTCTCGAGCGGGCGGTGCGGCTGGTGGAACAAGGCGCCCTCCCCTCGATCGCCCAGGGTGAGATCCGGCGCAGCAGCGTCTTCACGCTGCACACGCCGGTGCCGGCCGGGAACGAGGGCTTCGACAGCGAGCTCGCCAGCCGGTATCTAGCTCCATGGGCCGAGCGGATGGGACTCGGCTGGGAAGGCTTGTCCGGGTTGGCCACGGTCAACGGAGATACCGACCGCTTCGACCTGGGGGCGCTGGCCATCCGTATGTCCGGTGTAGTCAACGGGGTGAGCAAGAAGCACGCCCAGGTCGTGACCCGTGATTGGGAGCATCTGCTGGGCGGTCCCGCCCTCGCCATCACCAACGGTGTCCACACGCCTAGCTGGGTGGGCAAGGAGGGCGGCCGTCTTTTGGTCGGTGCATTCGGGCGGCGTTGGCCGATCACACTGATCGAGGAGGATGGGCTGGTCGAGCGGGTTCGGGAGTTGCCCGACGAGGAGATCTGGCGCATGCACCAGGCTCGGAAGGAGATCCTCTCACGCTTTGCCCGTGGGCGCCTTCGCAGGCAATTCGCCCGCCACGGGGCATCACCTGATGAGCTGCGCGCGGTGGACGAGATGTTGTCTCCGGACTGGCTGACTCTTGGCTTCGCCCGCAGGTTCGCAACCTACAAGCGCGCCACGCTCGCCTTCTCCGACCCGAGCCGGATGCAGGAGATCCTGTGCGACCCGAATCGGCCCGTGCAGATCATCTTCGCCGGAAAGGCCCACCCGGCCGACCGTCAGGGCCAGAGCTACATCAAGCAGATCTTCGAGATGTCACGCTCGCCCGAGTTGCGGGGTCATCTCTTCATGCTCGAGGACTACGACTCACGCGTAGCCAGGTTCATGGTCCAAGGCGTGGACGTGTGGGTCAACACCCCCCGCCCACCGATGGAAGCCAGCGGCACCTCCGGCATGAAGGCAGCCGTGAACGGGATCCTCAATCTCTCCATCCTCGACGGATGGTGGGCTGAGGGATACAACGGCAAGAACGGTTGGGCCTTCGGCTCCACCGTCGAAGCGACCGATGAGGAGGCACAGGACCTGGCGGATGCCGCCTCGTTCTACGAGGTGCTCAGCCAAGAAGTGGTCCCACTGTTCTACGAACGGGGGGCCGATGGCATCCCGGCCGGATGGATCGATCGCATGCGCGAGTCGATCGTGTCGACGCTCGCTGCCTTCAGCAGCCATCGGATGCTGGACGAGTACTACCGGGACGCCTACCTGGCACTGGCCTCCGAACTGGGCTAGGACCACGCCGGTAGCCCCGGTCAACCCGCCTGGGAGAGGGTTGGCGGATCGACCGGGGCCAGGCGCAGGCGCGGGACCAGCCCCACTCGGCACAGCTCATCGATCGCTTCGGCTTCTTCGGGAGCGAGCTCGAACACCCCGTCGTGGAGGATGTAGGTGACGACGCAGTCGTCACATGCCTCGGTGCCCTGGGCTACGCAGCTGTTGCAGTCGATCAACATGTGGCTATCTCCTGGTTCCGACATCTCGAACATACGGGCGGGGTGTGACAGTTTTTCGCGAGCGCGGGGTCCCGGAGGGCTTTGAGAGAAATCCTGCGCGGGGACCCACAGGGGTATTGCGGAGCGAACGTGTGTTCGATACGTTGGCAGGATGGAAGCGACGATGTCAAGGCCGGCGGGCTGGGGCTGGGACTGGCCCAACGAGCCGAGAGAGGTCCTGCCACGGGGCCTCGAGCAGATAGTGCCCGGGGCAGGATTGGCGGCGGTCCTGGCCGGAATCGACCGCACCGATCTCAACGGCTACGAGTTGGTCACCCTTATAGAGGCCCGGGCAAGAGTGGTTGCCTGGGGTCAGGCCCAGCTGCTGGCCGACATCGCCGAGTTGTGCCACACCCCGATGGGCTACGTCAGCTCCGATGCCGAGCGAACCTCGACCGTCCACGAGGAGTCCGCTGACGAACTTCGGCCTGCCCTCCACCTGACCAGGCGCTCGGCGGAGAACATGGCCCGCCTGGCCCTGGACCTGGCCGACCGGCTCCCGCAGGTGCTGTCGGCGCTGGAGAGCGGCTCGATCGACCTTCCGAGGGCTCAGGTGATCTGCGACGGCACCAGCCATCTGGACGACACGGAGGCACGTGTGGTCGCCGACCAGATCCTTGTCGAGGCGGGTGAGTTGACCACCGGCGAGATCGCCGCCCGGCTCCGCCGCCTGTCTCTGCGGGCCGGCCCCGAGGAGGGCCGCCGTCGTTACGAAGCCGCAGTCGCCGACCGCTACGTCTATGCGAGGCCCAACCCGGAGGGGACCGGCAATCTCTACGGCATCGACCTGCCGGCCGACCGTCTGGCGGCGGC
>DATBMA010000114.1:0-67707 GCA_036555105.1 Acidimicrobiia bacterium | reverse complement strand
GCCTCGCCCGCCGTGCTTTGCGCGCCGGCAAGCACGTGCTGGTGGAAAAGCCGATCACCGACTCCCTGGCGGGTGCCATCGAGCTGTGCGAGCTGGCCGATGCCGGGGGGCTCACCCTCATGGTCGGCCATGTCTTCCTCTTCAACCCAGCGGTTCGGGCGGCCAAAGGGCTGCTCGAGAGCGGCGAGCTGGGAACGGTCCACTACATCTCGATGCGACGGACCAACCTCGGACCGGTTCGCCGTGATGTCAATGCCGCCTGGGACCTCGCCGCCCACGACATCTCGATCGCCTCATACTGGCTCGAGGCGGCGCCGCGTTGGGTGGCCGCCACCGGAGGCAGCTGGCTCAATCCTGGGATCGAGGACGCGGTCTTCATCACCATGGGCTATCCGGGAGACGTCGCCGTTCACATCGAGGCCTCATGGCTCAACCCCCGCAAGATCCGTGACATCGCGGTGGTGGGTGAGGCGAGGATGCTGACCATCGACGACATGGACCTCGGCATGCCGTTGCGCGTCTACGACAAGGGCGTCATGAGCTCAGCCCCCGCCGGGGTTGCAGACACGTTCGGCGGATTCCGGTCCCAGATTCGTGAAGGTGCGATAACCATCCCCAAAGTGCCTCAGACCGAGCCGCTGCGAGCTGAGTGCGACGCCTTCCTGGCGCGAATCAACGGGTTCGCCGACCAGATCGCCGGTGGGCGGGCAGGGGCAGCGGTGGTGGCGGCCCTGGAGGCCATCGACCTCTCCCTCAAGAACGGTGGGCGGCAGGTTGGGCTGGACGAGGTGGGCGCTTGATCCCGCTGGTCGACCTGGCCCGCCAGCATGCCGAGATCGCCGCAGAGGTCAACCTGGGGTGGCAAGGCGTGCTCGACCACGGACGCTTCATACGCGGGCCCGAGGTCGCCGAGTTCGAGCAGGCATTTGCCGCCTACATGGGCACGGTTCACTGCGTAGGGGTGGCTTCCGGCACCGACGCCCTCGAGCTTTCCCTGCGCGCACTCGACATCGGTCCTGGAGCCGAGGTGGTCGTCCCCGCCAACACCTTCATCGCCAGCGTGCTGGCAGTCATGAGGGCCGGAGCCTCTCCGATCCTGGTCGACTGCGATCCTGACACCTATCTCGTCGACGTCGATGCCGCCGCGGATGCGGCCTCGAGGCCGGCGGTCAAGGCGGTGATGCCGGTGCACCTGTATGGGCAGGCCGCAGACGTGGATGGCCTGCGGGCCCGCCTGGCAGACCTGCCGATCATCGAGGATGCCGCCCAGGCCCAGGGCGCCAAACGCCACGGGACACCGGCCGGCGCCCTCGGCACCGTTGCCGGGACCAGCTTCTACCCGGGGAAGAACATCGGCGCCTACGGCGATGCCGGAGCCGTGCTCACCGACGACAATGAGCTCGCCAGGCGGGTCAGGGCTCTCGGCAATTGGGGATCCGAGGAGAAGTACCACCACCCTGAGGTGGGGTTCAACTCCCGCCTAGACACCCTCCAGGCAGTGGTGCTCTCGGCCAAACTCCGCAGGCTCGAGGAGTGGAACCAGTGGCGCCGCAGGGCGGCCCACACATACGGCGAGATGTTGGGGGACAATCCCGACATAACCCTGCCGGCCGTACTTCCCGGCAACGAGCCGGTTTGGCATCTCTACGTGATCCGGGTCCCCCGCCGGGACCTGGTGAGGGAGAAGATGGCCGCCGACGGGGTGGAGACCGGCATTCACTATCCGCTCCCGGTCCACCTGCACGGAGCCACCAGTGCTCTTGGCTACTCCCGCGGCGACTTCCCGGTGGCGGAGTCGATCTCGGACCAGATCCTCAGCCTTCCCATGTATCCCGGAATCACCGATTCCGAGCTGGAGATCGTCGCCTCCTCACTTCAAGTGGCGGTTCGGAGCTGATATGCCCGACGTGTTCTGCCACCCGCAGGCTCTGGTGGAGAGCGACGAGATCGGGGACGGCACCAGGGTGTGGGCGTTCGCCCACGTCATGAAGGGAGCCAGAGTCGGCCGGGATTGCAACATCGGCGACCACGCCTTCATCGAGTCGGGGGCGGTCGTGGGTGACCGGGTGACGATCAAGAATCAGGTCCAGATCTGGGACAAGGTGGTGATCGGGGACGACGTCTTCGTGGGGCCCGGAGTGGTGTTCACCAACGACCTCGTCCCCCGTGTCAAGTTCAGGCGAGGCCCGGGCGAGTGGCTTCCAACCGTGGTGAGCGGAGGTGCGTCGATCGGAGCCAACGCCACCATCGTGTGCGGCACGGAGATTGGCCGCAACGCATTCATTGGCGCCGGTTCGGTGGTCACCACAGACGTGGCCAACCATGCACTCGTCGTCGGCAACCCGGCTCGCTGGGTCGGATGGGTGTGCGAATGTGGCCTGCGCCTCGACGGCGAGTTGACATGTCGTTGCGGCCGAACCTACGAGTTCGACGGGTCCGGCCTCACTTCGACGTGACCACTCTCCTGGCCGTTCGGCCCGGAACCATGCGCTCGACCCGATGGATCTGGGCGGTCGCATTGAGCGTCCTGGCCGGCGTCGCCATATGGACAGCTCGCCTCCACCCCACCGTCGCCGACATCGAGTACGACTGGCTCTCTGCCTACGGGGGGCTGCACAGCAGCGCCTATCTGCCACCTGAAGAGATCGCGGCGGACATCGGTGAGGAGGTGACGGTCCTGCTTCCGTCAGGAGCGACCGGGGCCGCCAATCCCCGCACACCCGGGGCGGTGCTCATCGACCTACCACTCCTGCTGGCGCCGTTCGACTCGATCTATGCGATCTGGTTCGGCCTGAACGTGGGCATGGCGGTGCTGCTGGTGGGGGCCTGGCCCACCATCGGCGTGCGGCGGAGCTGGATATGGGGCATGACAGCCGCAGTCTCCATGCCGATGATCTCGACCCTCTACTTCGGCGGCCAGGCGACGTTCGTTGCCCTGCTCGTCCTTGGAGCATGGCTCGCGGCCGAGGGTGACCAGGATCTGCTGGCCGGGCTGATGCTGGCTGCCGCCGTCTGCCTGAAGGTATGGCCGGCTGTCTTCCTGGTGGCGTGGCTGGTCCACCGACGCCGGCGAGCGGTCATGTATGGCCTGGCCGGGATCGCCGGGCTGACCCTGGCGGGCCTGGCCCTCCCCGGAGTGGACCTTGTGAGCGCGCTCGAGGCTCTCGGCAACGGGGCCGGTACCTGGATCGGGCTCGGCGCCAATGCCTCCCTGCCCGCGCTGCTGTCGATGGCAGGAGTGCCGGCTCTCATGGCGACGGCAGCGGCGGCAGCCGCCATCGGGCTCGGGTTCTGGTGGCTGCATCGGACCTACCCCCGCTCGCTTGCCTCGCCATGGCCGTGGCTGATCGGCGGTCTGTTGATCGTGCCTCTCTCGTGGGCGAGCTACGACGTGATCCTGCTCCCGCTGGCCATCGCCCTGGCTATTTCGGCCGACGCCCGTCTGCACTTGGCGGGCCTGGGCGCCCTCCTCGCCTGGATCCTCCTGCCCGGGCTGCACCTCATCTACGGAGTCGAGATGCACACGGGTTGGCTGGAACTGGCTGTGCGGGTCGTGCTGATGTCGGGGGCGTTGCGCATGGCGGTGTTGAGAGGTGACAGCAGCCCGATGCCCTCGCGGAGCATGGAGGCACGAAGCTCGGTCGGGTAGCTTGCTCGAAGGGTGCGCACCAGACAGCCCGCCCTCGATCGGGATCCAGACACAAGCCGGAGTGGCACCTCAGTCCCGCGGTCGAATGCCGCCTGGATCGGTTTCGCCCTTGGCGTCGGGGTGCTGGTCGGAGTGGCGGCCTGGCTGACCAACTCGCGGCCGCCCGACGTCACCGACATCGAACACGACTGGCTGGCCGTCCATGGTGCTCTGACCAGCAACGCCTACCTGTCACCGACTGAGCTCGCTCGCCAGCTCGACCCCCCGGTGGACCTCATCCTCATGGTCGGTGCCACCGACACCCCCCACCCCCGCACCCCGGGCGCCCTGTTGCTCGCTCTGCCGCTGGCCCTGGTGCCTTTCGATGCCGTCTATTTCGTCTGGTTCGGCGTCAACGTCGCACTCCTCACCGTCCTGATCGGCTGGAGCGCGTCCTTGGTGGATGGCCCCAGGTGGCGCTGGTGGACCCTGGCCGGGCTGTCGATGCCGGTCCTCCAGACCGCCTACATCGGGAGCCAGAGCGCGCTCGTGGCGCTCCTGGTCCTCGGGAGCTGGGCCCTCCTCGAACGCCGCGAGCTCGCCTCCGGTGCTCTGCTGGCGGCAGCGATTTGCCTCAAGCTCTGGCCGGCCGCCCTACTCGTCCCACTTCTTGCCTCGAGGCGATATCGCCCCGCCCTTGCTGCCATCGGGGTGGCGCTTCTCCTGAACGCGGCGGGCATGGTGCTTCCGGGTGTTTCGCTCTCGATTGCCGCCGGGGCGTTCGGACAGGTGGCCGAGGGTTGGATCGGATGGCCTTCGAACGCTTCGCTGCCATCACTCATCTACGACCTTGGCGCCCCGGTACCCTGGGCGATCGCGGCCTCCTCACTGCTCCTGGGCCTGTCATTGGCACTGTGCTGGCTCCGATTCCGGCGCCGCACGCTCGACCAGCCGTGGCTGTGGATCATCGCCGGCCTGCTGGCGATCCCGATCTCCTGGCCGAGCTACGACGTGGTGCTGGTCCCGCTGGCCCTCACCCTGGCGGCCGCGGGTGCGCGGCGGCGGCTGCTCATCGGGTGGATGGTGCTCGCCATCTGGGTCTCCGCGCCTTGGATCCAGCTCGCCGCAGGGGGCGTCGCCGCCGACGCCTGGATTGCCCTGGTTCCCCGACTCCTGCTCGGTCTGGGTGCCTTCATCCTGCTCGACGACGACGCCGCGCCGGGCCCCCTGCGGCTGGCGGCTAGCTGAGCCCGACGATCTCCCCGAACTCGTCGACGTCGATCGAGAAGGCCGCCGGCGTTGCGGACAGCCCTGGCATGGTGCGCATGTCCCCGCAGATGGGATAGATGAACCCCGCCCCTACCGAGGCCCTCACCTCCCGCACCGGCAACGTCCAACCCGTCGGTGCGCCCTTCAAAGTTGCATCCGACGAGATCGAAAGATGGGTCTTGGCGATACAGACCGGTAGGTGCCCGAACCCTTTCTGTTGGTAGTAGTCGATCCGCCGCGCCGCCTCCAAGTCGTAACGGACCTTGGCCGCCCCGTAGACCTTGGTGGCAACGGCCTCGACCTTCTCCCGCAGCGTGGCCGTGTCCGGGTAGAGCATCTTGAACTCGGAGGGCTCGGCCGCTGCCTCCGCCACCGCCTCGGCCAGCTCGGCCGCCCCCTTCCCGCCCTCGGCGAAGTGGGTCGAGACCGCCACCCTCGCCCCGGCCTCAGCCGCGATCTGCTTGATCGCCTCGTGCTCGGAGGGGTGGTCATCCGGGAAAGCGTTGATCGCCACCACCGGAGTCACACCGTGCAGCCGGACGTTGTCGATCTGCTTGGCGAGGTTCTCCCCTCCCATGTGCACCTCGTCCGGGTTCTCCACCAGCAATGCCTCGGGCAGCGGCCTGCCTGCGATGATCCGGTGGTTGCCAGAGTGGGCCTTGAGCCCTCGCACCGTCGCCACCACCACTGCGGCATCGGGGGCCAGGCCCGAGTTGCGGCACTTGATGTTGAAGAAGCGCTCCGCCCCCATGTCGGCCCCGAACCCGGCCTCGGTGACGAGGAAGTCGCCAGACCTGATGCCTATCAGGTCGGCCACCACGGATGAGTTCCCGTGGGCGATGTTGCCAAAAGGCCCGGCGTGCACCAGGACCGGGGTGTTCTCGAGGGTCTGCATCAGGTTGGGCTTTATCGCCTCCCGCATGATCACCGCCATGGCCCCGGCCCCCCTGAGGTCTTCGGCGGTGATGGTCTCGCCCCGCCGGTCGACCCCGATGACGATGCGGCCCAGTCGCGCCCGCATGTCCTGCAGGGAGGTCGAGAGGGCCAGGATGGCCATCACCTCGGAGGCAGCGGTGATGTCGAAGCCGGTCTGACGGGGTACCCCGTCCGCCTTGGCGCCCAGCCCGATGACGACGTTGCGAAGGGAGCGGTCGTTCACATCCAACACCCGCCGCCAGGTCACATCGTCGCGCACGATCGAGAGCTGGTTGCCCTGGAAGAGATGGTTGTCGATGACCGCGGCCAGCAGGTTGTGGGCAGCGGTCACTGCATGCATGTCACCTGTGAGGTGGAGGTTGAGCAGCTCCATCGGGACCACCTGGCTGAAGCCGCCCCCGGCGGCCCCTCCCTTGATCCCGAAGGTGGGGCCCATCGACGGCTGGCGGATGGCGACGGTGGCCTCCATGCCGACGTGGCGAAAGGCCTGGCCCAGCCCGACGGTGGTGGTGGTCTTGCCCTCACCCAGCGGGGTGGGAGTGATGGCGGTGACCACCACGTACTTGGCGGCCGGGCGGTCGGACATCGCCTCCACTGCCTCCAACCTGACCTTGGCGACGCCGGACCCGTAGGGGACCAGGTGCTCGCCTGGTATCCCCATCCCCATCGCGATCTCGGCGATCGGCTTCAACTCCGCGCGGCGTGCGATCTCGAGATCGGTGGGAAAGGCCATGTCGGTGATTCTCCTCTGCTTCAGCCCTGTCGGCGCTTGATCTCGGCGACGACGGCAGGCAGCACCTCGTGGAGGTCGCCGATCACCGCGTAGTCGGCCTTGGAGACCATCGGGGCCTCGGGGTCGATATTGATCGCCATGATGTTCTTCGCGGCCATGCACCCGACCCAGTGCTGGATTGCCCCGGAGATGCCGCAGGCCATGTAGAGGGTGGGGGCGACCCTGGTCCCGGTTTGACCGACCTGGTCGGCGTGGGGCCGCCATCCGTTGTTGGTGACCACCCGCGAGCAACCGACCACCCCTCCCAGCAGCGAGGCCAGCTCCTCGAGCACCGCGAATCCCTCTGATCCACCCACCCCGCGGCCGCCGCTCACCACCACCGGCGCGGTCGCCAGGGTGGCCCCGGCAGAAAGGGTGACCCGATCCACCACCTTGGTGCGGGCCAGACCCGCATCGAGCAGCGGCGAGAACTCGATGGCCTCGGACTCGCCTGACCCTGGCTCGACCGGGTCCAATGCGTGTGGGGCCACGGTCAGGAAGGGGAGGGGTGAGTTGAGCACCGCGTTCTCCAGCAGACTGCCTCCCCAGCGGAGACGGGTGAGGTTCCCCGCCGCTCGGTCGTAGGCCACAACATTGACGGCCAGAGGGAGCTCGGCACGGGCTGCCATCTGAGCCATGACCTCATTGCCGCGGTCGGTGCCGGGAGCGATGACCACAGCCGGGCCGCTGCTCACCACCAGCTGGGCCAGGGCCTCCCCCCAGGCCTCCGGTCCGTAGTCGTCCAGGATCGGGTCATCGACCAGGTGCACCTTGCTCACCCCCCTGCCGCCCAGGTCGGCGGCCAGACCTCGCAGGCCGGTGCCGATCAGGGCCGCCTCGAGCGGCTCCCCTTCGGCGATGACCGACCGGGCGAGGTTGAGTGCCTCATAGGTCTCGACGGTGACGGTCCCGCGGTCGTGATCGACCAATACCAGGACGCTCACAAGACTCCCAATTCGACCAGCGTGTCGACCACCCGGGGGGCGGCATCCGCCCCCCGGCCAAGCATGACGGTGTCGACCTTCTGCTGAACCGGCCTCGAGAGCTCGACCAGCTCCAATCCGCCCCGCTCGGGGGTGAGCTCACGTCTCTCGATCACCACCTTCTTGGAAGCAAGGCGACCGGTCAGCGTCGGATAACGAGGAAGGTTGATGCCCTCCTTCACTCCGAGCACCGCCGGCATAGGCAGCCGGTACACCTCGAAGCCCGCGTCGGTGGCGCGGCGGGCGGTGATCGATCCCTGCTCCACCTCGATCCCCTTGATGCCGTTGACCATCGGCCGACCGAGGGCGAATGCGACTCTCACACCTACCTGGTACCCGCCGGAGTCCGCGGACTCGTTGCCGAAGAGGATCAGGTTGAAAGGGCCCTCGGCTTCCTCGAGCGACCGGATCGCCGCCGCGACTGCACTCGACGTCGCCTGCGGATCGAGGTCGTCGCCCTGGTTGACGATCAGCACGGCTTGGTCGGCCCCCACCGACACCGCGTAACGCAGCTGCTCTTCGGCCTCCTCGGGACCAAGGGTCAGAACAGTGACCGTGCCGCCGGAACTCTCTTTGATTCTTACCGCCTCCTCCACCGCACACTCCTCGTGGGGGCTGGTGGTGAAGCCGAGGAACTCGGTGTCCAGCCGCTTCCGGTCATCGGTGAGGACGATTTCAGCTCCGGGCGCGGGGACGCGCTTGACGCAGACGAGTACACGCAGGCTCATAGGGGCGGCCAGAGCTTACGACCCATGGCCGATCCCCGAGCGGCCCGGCCGGTCTCATGGTTTCGAGGCCTCACAGTGAGACCGTGAGACCGCGAGACCGTCCTAAGCCTTCATCCGCCGGTCGTCGGGGTCGAACAACGGGGTGCTGCCTGCCACCGCCACCTGGACCGGGAACTGCTCGTTCATGTACATGACCCGCAGCTCGGTGCCAACCACCGCCTGCTCGGGCGGCAGGTAGGCCATCAACAGGTACTTGCCGACCGAGGGGCCCGAGCCGGCGCTGGTCACGTAAGAGGGCCTGTCCTTGCGGTCGACGATCCGCTTGCCGTCGAGCGTGAGGACCGGCTCCCGCCCGGTCATGTAACGAGGGATTCCCGCCGCCGAGGTGTGGTCCTCGACTGTCAGCGTGCAGAGAACCGCAGCCGGCTCCTCCTTCCGCGCCGCCAGGTACGCCTCCTTGCCGACGAAGTCGGCCGACTTCACCCTTGGTCGGGCCAGGCCGGCCTCGACCGGGGTGTACTCACTGTCGAGCTCGGACCCGAATAGGCGGTAGCCCTTCTCCATCCGACCGGTGGTGCCGTAGACGCCCGCTCCGACCGCCACCAGGTCATGGCCCACTCCGGCCTCCCACAGCATGTCCCAGAGGGCGAGCCCCCCTTCCATCGGGCAGTAGATCTCCCACCCGAGCTCACCGACATATGAGATGCGGAACATGCGGGTGATGAGGGGCCCGAAGCCGACCGTGCGCACCGACCCGTATGGGAAGCCATCATCGGAGAGGTCGTCGCCGGTGAGTGATTGCAGGAAGTTGCGTGCCTTCGGCCCCCAAACGCCGATGGTGCAGATGGCGCCGGTGTTGTCGACGAACTGCACGGACCCGTCTTCCGGGAGGTGCTTGCGGAACCAGTGCTTGTCACGGGGGCCGTCGAAGGCCCCGGTCACCACCCGGAAGTGCTCCTCTCCCAGCCGCATGATCGTGAGGTCGGCCTTGAACCCTCCCTGAGGCGTCAGCAGCGGCGTGTAGACCGACCGCCCGACCGCCACGTCGAGTGAGTTGACCGCCATCCGTTGCACGTAGTCGAAGACCCCGGGCCCGGTCAGATCGAAGATGACGAAAGGAGAGAGGTCGATCATCCCCACCCGCTCCCGCATGGCCAGATGCTCGGCGTTGATGATCGGCGACCACCAGCGGGCGTCCCACTCGTGGGGCCGATCCTCGACGCCGTAGTCGGAGACGAGGCCGGCGTTCGACTCGTACCAGTGAGGACGCTCCCAGCCACCTGCTTGGAAGTAGACGGCGCCCAATGCCTGGGTTCGGGCATGGAAAGGGGCCAGCCGGAAGTTGCGGTCAGTGGCCCACTGCTCTCGGGGGTGGATGATCCCGTAGGTCTTGTTGAAGTGCTCCGAGCATCGCGCCCGGATGTGATGCATGGTCCGGCCGTAGTCGTAGAAGCGGGCGATGTCGGAGGAGTGCGGATCAAGCTCGGGGTATCCGTCGGTCATCCACTCGGCCAACATCCGACCGACTCCCGGGCCCTCTTTGATCCACACGGCCGACGCCGACCACAGGTTGCGGACCTCCACCGTCTCCCCCAGGAGGGGCATCCCGTCCGGGGTGAGCGAGAGCAGGCCGTTGATGGCGTATCGGATCTCGGCCCCGCCCAATATGTCGCCCATCAGCTCGAGCGCGTCCTCCATCTGCGGGTCGAAGTCATCGGCAGTGAAAGGGAGCTCGGTCGGCGAGAGGCGGGCCTCCTTGAGGGAGGGGATGTCGTCGGGATCGTGGAAGATCGGGCGGTGGGCGTACGACCCCACCTCCATCGATCCCGCCGTCTGCCGTTCGTACATGAAGGTGTCCATGTCACGAACGATCGGGAATGCGATCTCGCCCCCGGTCTCCTGCAGGATCGGGATCGGCCCGACGTCGATCATCTGATGGACCGCCGGGGTCAGCGGGATGGTGGCGCCGGCCATTTCAGCCAGCCGCGGGCTCCAAACCCCGCAGGCGATGATCACGTACTCGGCCTCCACACGGCCACGATCGGTGACCACCGCTCTGACCCGGCCCCGCTCGACCTCGATGCCGAGCACCTCGGTGTTCGGCGAGACCGTGAGGGCCTCCAGGGCCTGGGCCCGTTCCCTGAACAGGGTCCCGGCCCGCAATGAGTCGACCACGGAGACGCTTGGTGTGTAGAAGCCGCCGAGCACGATGTCCTGGTTGATGAACGGCACCAGCTCCTTGACCTGGCTGGGCGAGATCAGCTCGGCCTCGATCCCCCAAGAGGTGGCGCTGGTCATACGGCGGCGCAGCTCTTCCATGCGCTCCGCAGTGCGGGCGACCTCGATCCCGCCCGAAACCGTGTTGACCCCCATGTCGGCGTACTGACGCTGGCTGTCGAGCGTCAGCATCGCCATCTCCTTGGAGTGGTCGACCGGGAAGATGAAGTTGGAGGCATGGCCTGTGGACCCGCCCGGGTTGGGCAACGGCCCCTTGTCGATCTGGAGGATGTCCTTCCAGCCGAGCTCGGCCAGGTGGCCGACCAGCGAGTTGCCGTTGATGCCGGCCCCGATGACGACGACCCGCACGCTCTGGGGAAGATCGCTCACCTGAGTCCTCTCACGGGCGGCGAGGCTAACAAGCCCTCACCGGCGACTTCCCGTGCTTCGGCAGTCAGGCCGCCGCCGGCGTCGGCTGCATCCTGGCTGCCCACGCCTGGGTCAACCGATCGAGGATCATCGCCATGAGGACGATCGCCAAGCCGGCCTTGACGCCGAGAGCCGTCTCACCCCGAGTGAGGGCACGCACGCTTTCGAATCCCAGGCCACCCCCTCCGACCAAGCCACCGACCACGACCATCGACAAGGCCAGCATGACGACCTGGTTGACCCCCGCCATGATGGTCGGCATCGCCAGTGGGACTTGGACCTTCCACAGCATCTGCCTAGGCGTTGACCCAAAGCATTCGGCAGCCTCGAGGGTCTCGGCAGGAACGCTTCTCAGGCCGAGGTCCGTCAGCCGGATACCGGGAGGGATTGCATACAACACGCTGGCAATGATCCCCGGCACCCGTCCGGCGCTGAAGAGCATGATCACCGGAACGAGAAAGACGAAGCTCGGAATCGTCTGAAGCGTGTCAAGGAGTGGCGTAAGCAGCGTTCTCACCCTGTTGCTCCGAGCTGACCAGACGCCGACTGGGATGGCGATGGCCAGGGCAAGGACCACTGCCACGAGCACTTGGGTGAGAGTGTCCAAAGCAAGCTCCCACATTCCGAGGACCCCGATTACGAATAGGGAGATCATGGCGAAGACGGCTAGCAACCCGCCCCCCGCCTTCCAGCAGATGAATCCCGTGAAGAGGATCAGAACGGGCCAGGCCAGAAAGGTAAGCAGGTCACGCAACGGGTTGAGGATCGACACGTTCAAGAACTCGTTGAGTGCCTTGGTCCCGAGGCCGGTATTCCCGATCAGGTAAAGGTTGTTCTGCGCCCAGTCGACCGCGGAGTCGATCGGGCGCGCGAACGAGACCCGCCACTGGTCAGGGAACTCGCGGACTCCGGCGACGAGCCCCGCCAAGGCCAGCAGGACGATGATCCCCAGCCCGATCCACAGAACCCTCCGGCTTCGATACCAAGGGATTTGCCCGGGCTCGGGCCGCTCCACGAAGGTACGGCTCAGCCGGTCCAGCAAGATCGCCATCACGACCACAGCTATGCCCGCCTCGAATGCCTGGCCCACCTGGAACCTCTGGAGGGAGTTCAAGACCTGCGTGCCGAGGCCCCCCGCACCGATCAACGAAGCGATGATCACAATGCCGAGTGCCAGCATGATCGTCTGGTTGACAGCGGCCAGGATGGTTGGCATCGCGATCGGGATCTGGACCTTGAAGAGCTTCTGGCGGCGTGTGGTCCCCATCATCTCGGCGGCTTCCAGCACCGCTTGCGGCACTTGCTTGATCCCGAGGGTCGTGAGCCGTACAGCCGGTGCGAGCGCAAAGATCACGGTGGCGATGGTCGCCGGCACCCGGGCAATGCCAAAGAGCAGGACGACCGGTATCAAATAGACGAAAGCCGGCAGCACCTGCATGCTGTCGAGGATCGGTCGTAGCGCCCGCTCGACCCTCCGGTTGAAAGCCGCCCATATCCCTAAGGGAATCCCGATCAGGAGCGCGATGGCGACCGCGACACCCATCAACGCCAGCGTCTCCAAGCCCTCCTCCCACAGGCCCACCACACCGAAGTAGAGGACACCAACTATCGCCAGGAGCGCCGCCCAAACCCGGCCGGCCCGAAGAAGGATGAAGGCGGCGATGGCGCAGAAGACGAACCATGGAATGGCCTTGAGAACAGACTCGACCAGCTCGAGCCCCCCGTTGATTCCAGCACTGAGGGGCTGGAGAAAGTAGACGAACATCGGGTGGGTGCGTCGGTTGGACCGCAGCCAACCCGGAATCTGGTCGATGGTGTTCTCGATCCCGAGCCTCCATCCGGTGGGGAATCCGGAGGTTCGCGAGAAGGCGAGCTGGACACCCACCAACAACAGAATGACGACCACGACCCACAGCCAGGTCCGGCTTCGCCTGAGTGGCAGGGCGGCTGGGGTGGCAGTGGCTGTCGCCATCAACCCTCCGTCAGGACCCGGGCCACGCTCTCCCGGTCGACCGCGCCGAGGATGCGGCCGGCGTCGTCGAAGATCGCCACCGCGTCGCCACTGTGAAGGAGGTGCGGAACCAACTGCTCCACCGGTGTGTTCATGTGCAGGCGGGGAGCATTCGGTGCGGCCACCACTCCCGCATCGATCACAGCAGAGGCTGTGATCACCTTGGCCTTCGGAACATCTTTGGTGAACTCGCGAACGTAGTCGGTGGCGGGCTTGGTGACGATCTCGACGGGAGTGCCAATCTGATCGAATGCACCATCCTTCATGATGGCGATCCGGTCGCCCAGCTTCAGCGCCTCGGCGAAGTCATGGGTGATGAAGACGATCGTGCAGTGCAGCTCCGCCTGAAGTCGAATCAGCTCGTCCTGCATGTCCCGTCTGATCAGCGGATCCAAGGCCGAGAACGGCTCATCGAAGAACAGCACCTGTGGATCGAGGGCCAGCGCCCTGGCGAGGCCGACGCGCTGCTGCATCCCACCTGAGAGCTGCTGGGGATAGTGGGTTTCCCAGCCTTCGAGCCCCACGACCTTGATGACAGCTTCGGCACGTTCGTGCCTCTCGGACTTCGACATGCCCTGAACTTCGAGGCCAAACGCGACGTTGTCGATGACCCGACGGTGGGGAAACAGCCCGAAATGTTGGAACACCATCGACAGCTTGTTTCGTCGGACCTGACGGAGGTCGTCATCACTCATGGTGAGAAGATCGGCGCCGTCGATGATGACCCTCCCTTTGGTGGGCTCTATCAGCCTGGCGGCGCATCTGATCAGTGTGGACTTGCCGCTTCCGGAGAGGCCCATGACGACGAACGTTTCTCCCGGGGAGACGTCGAAGGAGATGTCCCGAACTCCCACCGTGCAGCCGGTGGCGGCCAGGATCTCCGACCGGGAGAGGCCTTTGTCCGCCATCTCGATTGCCTTGCCAGGGCTGTCGCCGAACACTTTCCAAAGGTGGTCCACCAAGAGGCTGGACGGGCTGGCCTCCCCAAGGGCGGTCACCATGTCGGTAATGTAGACCGCAGGCCAATTCCAGTGCCTGGACTGGCTGTTTTCGAGGAGGAGCTAACGGATGAATCGCAAGGTGCTGACCATGGCGGCGGTGGGAGGGCTGTTGGGCCTGCTCGCTTCTGCCTGTGCGCAGGGAGGAGGCGGCAGCGGCACGATTTCGCTCGTGACCAACCCCTGGGATGCCTCTGCCCTCAACTCACTGATCGCCAAAGAAGTGATCGAAGCCAACACGGATACCACCGTGGAGATAACCGAGATCGACGAGAACACGATGTTCACGGGGCTCTCGGACGGAACCCTCGATGCCGTTCTTGAGATCTGGCCTTCCGGAGTGGTGGCCGCGGAGCAGGCATACATCGACGACGGCAGCGTCGTCAATATCGGCGAGCTAGGCGTAATCGGCAAGATCGGCTGGTTCATGCCGAAGTACATGGTCGACGAGCACCCGGAGCTGGCGACGTACGAAGGGTTCCAGGATCCTGCACTCGCTAGCCTGTTCGCGACTCCGGACACCGGCGACAACGGCCGATTCCTGGGTGGCGACTCGTCCTGGTCCCAGTACGACGAGCAGATAATCACCAACCTCGCAATGCCGATGCAAGTGGTGTTCGCCGGATCCGAGGAAGCGATCCTCGCCGATCTCGACACCAAGTACGAGAACCAGGAGCCGACGGTATTTTACTTCTGGACGCCGCATTCAGCCTTCGCCAAGTACGACCTCGTCAACGTGACCCTGCCGGATTACACGGCCGATTGCTATGCCGACCCGGCGGCGATCGACTGTGACTACCCGGAGGATGTGCTGTTCAAGGCTGCGTGGTCGGGCCTGCAGGAAGAAGCGCCGGACGCGTACACGATCCTGTCGAACATGAAACTGACCAACGATGATCAGATCGAGATGCTCGGCGCGGTGGCCTTCGATGGAAAGACCCTCGAGCAGGCGGCGTCCGACTGGGTGGCGGCAAACCAGTCCGTCGTCGACTCATGGCTGCCCTGATCTGAACTCCAGCCGATTGACAACCCGAAGGCCCCCGGCAACGGGGGCCTTCCTTTCAGTCTCACCGTGCGACTGTGCGACTGTGCGACTTCGAGACTGTTCACCAGAGGCTGCCGGCCGAGACCCGGAGGTCCTCCATCGTGATCCCGAGAGCCTCCTCCCGGCACAGGAACAGGGCCAGTGCCCCGATCTCGGAGGGGGCGATCAACCGGCCCTGGGGGTTCGACTTCTTGACGTCTGCCACGTACTCGTCGCCGGTGCGGTGCTCGTGCTCGGCGATCTCGCTCATCCAGTCGCGGGCGAAGGCGGTGTCGACCCAGGTGGGCGAGATGGCATTGCAGGTGACTCCGTGCGGGGCGCCTTCCAGCGCCACCGCCCTGGTCAGGCCGACCACCCCGGCCTTGGAAGCGCAGTAAGCGCCGGAAGTAGCCGCGCCGACGGTGGCAGCAGTAGAGGCGATGTTGATGACACGCCCCCAATTGCGCTCGAGCATGCCCGGCAGGGCACGGCGGATCGCCCTGTAGGTCCCGTTGAGGTTGACGTCGATGACCTTGTGCCATAGAGGGTCCGGGTGGCCGGTGATGGTTTGCTCGGCGGTGATGCCGGCGGCATTGGCAAGAATGTCGACCGGCCCCAGCTTGGACTCGACAGCAGCGAAGAACTCGTCCATCGACTGATCCGAGGTGACGTCGAGGCCCATTGCCAGGCTTCGGACCCCATGGGCTTCGATCTCGGCCCCGGTCTGACTGAGCTGGTCCTGTCCCGGCAGGAAGCCGAGCTCGCCATCGGGCCGGGCCGCGGCAGCCTCGGCCAGCAAGGACCCGATGGCGACATCGGCCCCGGCGGAGGCGAAGGCGAGAGCCATCGCCCTGCCCATGCCCGACGCTCCCCCGGTTACCACCGCCACCCGGCCCGCCAGGAACTGCTCCATCAGTACGGAGCCTCCACATCCCCCATTTCGACGAAGACTGTCTTCAATTGCGTGTAGTGGTTGATGGTGGTCAGGCTGTTCTCCCGCCCCATCCCTGACCTTTTGTAGCCACCGAACGGGATCTCGACAGGAGTGAGGTTGTAGTTGTTGATCCAGATCGTCCCCGCTTCGAGGCGGGCCACAACTCGATGGGCGCGCTGCAGATCGTTGGTGAACACCCCAGCCGCCAGCCCATATTCGGTGGCGTTGGCCCGATCCACTACCTCGTCCTCGCTCTCGAACGTGAGAACCGCCATGACCGGGCCGAATATCTCCTCCTGGACGATCGTCATGTCATCGCGGCACTCGTCGAAGATCGTCGGCAGCACGAAGAAGCCGTCCGCCAGCTCCGGATCGGACGGGCGGGAACCGCCGGTCACCAGCCGGGCTCCCTCCTCTTTCCCTTGCTCGATGTAACCCATCACCTTCTCGAGGTGGCTAGCCGAGATCAACGCCCCGGCATGGGTCTCAGGGTCCATCGGGTCCCCGACCCTGATCTTCTCGGTCCTCGCCGCCAGCCGCTCGACGAACTGATCGTGGATCGAGGAGTGCACGAACACGCGGGTCCCGTTCGAGCAGATCTCGCCCTGGGTGTAGAAGTTGCCCATCAGAGCGGCAGACACGGCATTGTCGAGGTCGGCGTCCTCGAAGACGATGAGAGGGGACTTGCCGCCAAGCTCGAGGGTGATGTGCTTGAGGGTGGCAGCCGCTTGCTCCATCACCTTCACCCCGGTGCCTACCTCGCCCGTCAGCGACACCTTGGCGACCCGCGGATGGAGGGTGAGGGCTCGGCCGGTCCGCTCATCTCCCTGGACGACGTTGAAGGCACCGGCCGGCACACCCGCCTCGTAGTAGATCTCGGCCAGCTTGAGAGCTGTGGTCGGGGTCAGCTCTGCGGGCTTGAACACCATCGTGTTGCCGCATGCAAGGGCGGGCGCCGACTTCCAGCATGCGATCTGGATCGGGTAGTTCCACGCTCCGATCCCAACACAGACCCCGAGCGGCTCCCGCCTCGTGTAGGCCCAAGACCCACCAAGGTCGAAATGCTCACCATGCACCGCCGGAGCCAGGCCGGCGTAGTACTCGATGCAGTCCGCCCCGGAGAGGATGTCCACTGACATCGCCTCGCCGATCGGCTTGCCGGTGTCGATGACCTCGAGCTCGGCCAGTTCCTGATTCCGCTCCCGGAGGAGGCGGCCCGCCTGATTGAGCACCCGTCCCCTTTGGGTCCCCGACCACTGGCTCCACTCTTCGAAGGCCGCCGCAGCGGAAACCACTGCTCGGTCGACGTCGGCGTCGCTTGCCTGCTGAACCTGCGAGATGACCATGCCGGTGGCCGGGTTGACGTTGTCGAAAACCTCGGCGGAGGTGGCATCGGTCAGGGCACCGTCAATGAAGAGGCGAATGGTGTCCATGGGGCCGGAGGAGTGTAGAGGTCCGGCTGCCCAGGTACGCTCGCCCGCCGTGCCCAAACAAGGCTTGCGCATGGTTGCCGGCGTCCTCGGCATGGCCGGTGCCGGGCTGGCGATCCTGTTCGGAATGTGGGTGATGGTCGGCGCCGTGATCGCCTACTTCAACGTCACTCCGATCTCCGGCATACACCCGATCTTCTTGCTATCGGTGGCGGCGGTGGCCGGCGGGATCCTCTACCTGCTCGGCCTGATGCGATGGCGCGGGACCAAGGGATTCAGGGCAAGAGTGGGGGGATTCGTGCTGTTCGGTACCGCCCTGCTCCTTCCCACCACGGTCTGGATGATCCAGCTCGCAGTGGTGGCGATGGCGGTCCCCGGCATCTTCTTCGGTCAGCGAGCGGAGTTGGCCCCCGCCTGAGGTCAGGTCAGCTGGGCAGACAGTGCATCGGCGGCCGCCACAACCTGGTTGGATGCGGCTCGGGCTCGCCTGCCGGGGAAACGGTAAGAAGGGCCATGCACGTGCAAGGCGGCGAGGGTTCTCCCGTCAACCCTCCTCACCGGGGCCGCCACCGAGTTGATCCCCTCGGCGAACTCTTCTTCCACCCAGGCGTAGCCGTCGGCCCGCACCTGCTGCAGACGCCTTCTCAGCTGGGCAGGAGAGGTCACCGTGTGGGACGTGAACTCGCTCAGCGGATGCCGCAGGAAGTCGGACAGCGCCTCCCGCGGGAGATCGGCCAAGAACACCAGGCCCGACGAGACCGCGTGCATGGGGATCCTCTCCCCCGTCCAGTCCCGCACCTGCACAGGGTTGCCCGAGTCGACCTGGGCGACGTAGTGGGCCAGGTAGCCGTCCGGCACCGAGAGCCCGGCCGACTCGCCCAGCCGTTCCACCAATCCCACCAAGCTCGGGCGGGCCATCGCCACGATGGTCTCGATGCCCCCGCCAGGACCGGCCGATTGCGCCCACTCGCGGCACGCGCGGTAGCGGACACCATCGGGGTCACGCTCGACCGCCCCGACCGACTGCAGGGTTGCCAGCAGCCTGGCGACGGTGCTCTTGGGCAGGTCGACTCTTCTCGCCAGATCGGTCACGCGGGCCGGGCCGGATCGCAGGGCATCCAGGATGGCGAAGGCCCGTTCGATGGAATGCACGCTCGACACCGTTTGCACCACTGGAGTATCCTGTTCCACTATCCGATACAGTTCCATCATACGGAACCCATGAGGATCGAACAAGATGCCAGACGATCAAGAACTTGATCTCTCATCCCTCGCCGACCCCGAGTTGGTCGAGCAGATGCATGACGACCTCTACGACGGGCTGAAGGAAGAGCTGGTCCAGGGCACCAACATCCTGTTGCAGCGGGGCTGGCCGCCGGACCGTGTGCTCAATGACGCTCTGGTGGAAGGGATGCGTATCGTGGGCATCGACTTCCGAGACGGCATCCTCTTCGTGCCGGAGGTGCTGATGGCAGCCAACGCCATGAAGGCCGCCATGGAGATCCTGCGCCCGCTCCTGGCCGAAACCGGGGCCGAGCCGGTCGGGAAAGTCGTGATCGGGACCGTCAAGGGCGACATCCACGACATCGGCAAGAACCTCGTGGCGATGATGCTGGAAGGAGCCGGGTTCGAAGTGATCGACCTCGGCATCAACAACCCGGTCGAGAAGTACCTGGCAGCCCTCGAGGAGCACAAGCCCGACATCCTCGGCATGTCGGCTTTGCTGACCACGACGATGCCGTACATGAAAGTGGTCATCGACACCCTCAAGGAGAAGGGCATCAGAGATGACTACATCGTCCTCGTAGGCGGCGCGCCCCTGAACGAGGAGTTCGCCCAAGCGGTGGGGGCAGATGCCTATTGCCGCGATGCCGCCATCGCCGCCGAGACCGCACAAGCACTGGTCAAGGCCAGACGCCTCGTCTCCGGCGAGGACTGACATGGCCGTCGCTCTCTTCGATCAGGAAGCGACCTTCGCACCGGAGCTGGAAGCCGAGATACTGGTGATCGCCTGTGGCGCCATCGCCCGGGAACTGATCGAGTTGCGTCGCCTCAATGGCTGGGATCATCTGATCATCGAGTGCCTCCCGGCCAAGCTTCACAACACACCGGGACTCATCACCGACGCCGTCAGGCAGCGCCTCGATCGGGCGGAAGGCCGCTACCAGCGGGTCTTCGTCGGTTACGCCGACTGCGGCACCGGGGGGGACCTCGACCGGCTGCTGGCCGAGCGTGGAATCGAAAGGATCCCCGGCGCCCACTGCTATCAGTTCTTCGCCGGAGGGGCCGAATTCCTGGCGATGCACGATGCCGAGCCCGCCACGTTCTATCTGACCGACTTCCTCTGCCGGCACTTCGACCTGTTCGTGGTCAGGGGCCTCGGCCTCGACCGCCATCCTGAGCTCCTCCCCCAATACTTCGGCAACTACCTGCGCCTGGTATTCCTTGCCCAGACCGACGATCCGGAGCTCGATCGCCGAGGGCAGGAGGCGGCTGCCTACCTGGGCCTCGGCTACGAGCGGGTCGCCACCGGGATGGGAGACCTGGAAACCTCCCTGGCCCGCTTCGCGGGAGCAAACGATGGCTGAGCTCACCGTCATCTACTGGCGGGACATCCCCGCCCAGGTGACGGCCAGAGAGGGCCGTCAGACCAGCAAGGCGGTCCTCTCGGAGCGGTTCCAGGAGGCGATAGATGCCGCCGCCACCAGGGTGGGGCTCATCGGGACCGACGATTACCTGGCTCAGTGGAGGCGAGTGACCCGTCCCTGCGATGCCGATCTGGAGACAGTGGCCTCGGCCGAAGCCGCCCGGCTGGAGGCCGAGTTCACCGACGACGCCCTGGCCGGCCTGGTGCGAACCGGAGGCGCATATGTGTGAGGTCCCACGATCGCACGGTCTCACAGTCGCGGGGTCTCACCATGCGACCTCGAGACTTCGAGACCTCGAGACCGCAGATGGTTAACACCGTCGTTTCCTCCGGGACCAGAGAGGTGGTGATCGGGTTCGAGCGGCCCTTCGTGATCATCGGGGAGCGCATAAACCCCACCGGCCGCAAGAAGCTGGCCGCCGAGATGGCCGAGGGTGACTTCTCGACGGTCATCGCCGATGTTGCTCGCCAGGTCGAGGCCGGCGCCCAGATGCTCGACGTCAACGCCGGGATCCCGCTGGCCGACGAGCCGGCGATCCTGGCCGAGACGGTCAAGCTGGTGCAAAGCCTCACCGACGTGCCGCTGTCAATCGACTCCTCCATCGTGGAAGCCCTGGAGGCCGGGCTCTCCGTCTACCAAGGCAAGGCCCTCGTCAACTCCGTCACCGGCGAGGACGAGAGGATCGAAGCGGTGCTGCCGCTGGTGGCACGGCATGGGGCGGCGGTGGTTGCGATCACCAACGACGAGACGGGTATATCGGAGGATCCCGATGTCCGCTTCGAGGTGGCGCGCAAGATCATTTCGGCAGCCGCCGATCACGGCATCCCCAAGGAGGACGTCGTGGTGGATCCCCTCCTCATGCCGGTGGGGGCAATGGCAACGGCTGGTCGCCAGGTCTTCCACCTGGTCCGCCGCCTCCGCGAGGAGCTCGGGGTCAACACCACCTGCGGGGCCTCGAACGTCAGCTTCGGCCTTCCCAATCGAGCCGGCATCAACGCCACCTTCCTGGCGATGGCAATCGCCGCCGGGATGACCTCGGCCATCACCAACCCGATCGAGCCGGAGATCCGCCAAGCGGTCCTGGCTGCGGATGTCCTCAGCGGTCATGACCCCGAGTGCGGCCGCTGGATCAGGGCGTACCGGGTCGAAAGCCCGGCGGAAGGCGGGCGACGGGACCGCCCCCGCCGCCGGGCCGTGGCCGGACAGTGACCCGAGAGAGCTTGCTCGTATTCACCCCTTCCGGCCGGCGGGGTCGCTTTCCCGACGAAACGACCCTGCTCGACGCCGCCCGCCAACTGGGAGTGGATCTGGACTCGGTGTGCGGGGGCCGCGGCATATGTGGCCGCTGTCGGGTGGAGGTCATGGAAGGGGACTTTCCGAAACACGGCATCCACTCGGAAGCCGCCCACCTGTCGCCGATAGGCCCGGTTGAGCTCGACTTCGCCCAGCGCAGGGGGCTGGCAGATGGGCATCGCCTTGGTTGCACCGCCCGGTTGCGAGGCGACCTGCTGGTGGATGTGCCTGCCGAGAGCCAAGTGCATCGCCAGGTGGTGAGGAAGGAAGCCCTGCCGCTCGAGCTCGAGATCGACCCGGTCATCACCCAGCACTACGTCGAGGTGGCGGCGCCCGACCTGGCAGACCCTTCGTCCGACCTCAGGCGGCTGCTTGCCGCCCTCGAGCAGCAGTGGGACCTCACCGGCCTCGACGTCGACCCGGCCGTCCTGCCCGGCCTGCAGGCTGCTCTCAGGGCCGGCGACTGGAAGGTGACCGCCGCCGTCTCCAACCCGCATCCCCCTGTTCTGGCGCGATCTGGCGGCGTCATCGTCTCGGTCCGGCCCGGCTTCCAGGACTACGCCTACGGGGTCGCCTTCGACATCGGGTCCACCACGGTGGCCGGGCACCTGGCCGACCTCCACACCGGCGAGGTACTGGCGTCGGCCGGAGCCATGAACCCGCAGATCCGCTTCGGTGAGGACCTCATGAGCCGGGTCTCCTACGTGATGATGAACCCGGGCGGAGCCGCCGACCTGACCGCGGCGGTGCGGGACTGCATCAACGGCCTGATCGGTGAGTTGGTCGAGGCGGCCGGAGTGGAGCGGGATGACGTGCTGGCAATGACTGCCGTCGGCAACCCGATCATGCACCACCTTTTCCTCGGATTCGATCCGATCGAGCTGGGCGGGGCCCCTTTCGCGCTGGTGACAGACCTCGCGGTGGAGCGTCGGGCAGCCGACCTCGCGCTAGACCTGCTGCCTTCCGCCCGCATCTACGTCTTGCCGTGCATCGCCGGCCACGTCGGTGCGGACGCGGCCGGGATGGTGCTGGCAGAAGGGCCATATCGACGGGACGAGCTGACTCTGGCCGTGGATGTCGGCACCAATGCCGAGATCGTGCTCGGGAACCGTCACCGGCTCCTCGCCGCCTCCTCTCCTACCGGGCCGGCCTTCGAGGGCGCCCAGATCTCATCGGGACAGCGAGCAGCCCCGGGTGCAATCGAGCGCGTCCGCATCGATCGGACGACTCTGGAGCCGCGGATCAGAGCCATTGGCGACCGCCACTGGTCGGACGAGCCGGGCTTCAGCATGGTGCCGACCGGGATCTGTGGCTCGGGGATCATCGAGGCCATCGCCGAGCTTTTCCTCGCCGGGATCATCTCCCCCGACGGTGTGATCATTGAATCAGACCGGACAGCGCGAGTCCGTCGTGACGATCGAACCTTCTCCTACCTGTTGTGGGAGGGGGAGCCCGACATATGGATCACCCAAAACGACGTACGCGCGATCCAGCTGGCCAAAGCTGCCCTCCACGCCGGCTGCAAGCTCCTGATGGACCACATGGGGACGACCACGGTGGATCGGATCCGCCTGGCCGGCGCCTTTGGATCACACATCGACCCTCTCTACGCCCTGGTGCTGGGGCTGGTGCCCGACTGCGACCTCGAAGCGGTGGGCGCCGCCGGCAATGCGGCCGGGACCGGGGCGTTGATGACGCTGCTCAACCGGGACAAGCGGGCCGAGATCGAGCAGGTGGTGCGGACGATTGAGAAGGTCGAGACGGCGGTGGAACCGCGCTTCCAGGAGCACTTTGTCAACGCCATGGCATTCCCACACCGGATCGACGATTACCGCCATCTGGCGGCGGAAGTCGAGCTGCCGGCCAGGGCGGAGATGACGGGAGCCCGAAGGGGCCGCAGAGGGAGGACCGGATGAGCGACCGCAGGAGGGGACGGGAGGCAAGAATGGCAGCCCGGGCGGCCCAGATAGCCGAGTCGGTTCCATTCATCACCCGCGCTCTTGCCCCCCTTGAAGTGCTGTCGGAGGAGGGGCTGTCTCTGATCGAGGAGAACGCCGACACCATCCTCGAGCAGGTGGGTATCGAGTTCAGGGGCATACCCGAGGCCCTCGACCTCTGGCGGGAGGCCGGAGCGGATGTCGACGGTGAGCGGGTTCGATTCCCCCGTGGATTGTGCCGCCAGCTGGTCAAGGCCACGGCTCCTGCTGCATTCATCCAGCGCGCTCGCAACCCGGCTCGCTCGGTCGAGATCGGGGGGCGCAACACCGTGTTCGCACCTGCTTACGGCTCCCCATTCGTGCGCGATCTCGACGGCGGGCGTCGCTACGGCACCATCGAGGACTTCCGCAACTTCGTGAAGCTCGCCTACGCCAATCCCCACATCCACCACTCGGGTGGGACCGTTTGCGAGCCGGTCGACCTGCCGGTCAACAAGCGCCACTACGACATGGTCCTCGCCCACATGCTGTACTCGGACAAGCCCTTCATGGGCTCGGTCACCCACCCGCTGCGCGCCCAAGACACGGTCGACATGGCCAAGATCCTGTTCGGCCCCGACTTCCTCGAGTCCAACACCGTCATTCTCTCGTTGATCAACGCCAACTCGCCGCTGGTCTGGGACTCCACGATGCTCGGAGCGGCCAAGGTCTACGCCGAGAACAATCAGGCGACGCTCATCACGCCGTTCATCATCGCCGGGGCGATGAGTCCGGTGACCGTGGCCGGGACCGCCACCCAGACCCTGGCCGAAGCGCTGTCCGGCATGGCCTTCACCCAGCTGGTACGGCCCGGGGCACCGGTCGTGCTGGGTTCCTTCGCCTCCTCGATGTCGATGCAGACCGGCGCCCCCAGCTTCGGGACGCCCGAGCCGGCACTGGTGCTGTTTGTGATGGGCCAGCTGGCCAGGAGGCTCGGGGTTCCCTTCAGGTCGGGTGGAGCACTGTGCGCATCGAAGATCCCGGACGCTCAGGCCGCCTACGAGAGCGCCAACACGATGGGGCCCACGATGCTGGGCGGGGTCAACTTCGTCCTCCATGCAGCCGGCTGGCTGGAAGGGGGGCTCTGCGTCGGGTACGAGAAGTTCGTGCTGGACGCCGATCAATGCGCAGGGTGGGAGGCGTTCGCCTCTGGTGTGGACCTCTCCGACAACGGCCAGGCCCTAGCCGCCATCCTCGCCAACGAGCCGGGCCAGCACTACCTGGGCAGCGAGCACACCCTCGCCAACTTCGAGACTGCCTTCTGGAGGTCGCAGGTGGCCGACAACTCCAGCTTCGAGCAATGGAGCGAGGAGGGAGCCCTCGACGCCGCCGCCCGCGCCAACCGGATTTGGAAGAAGACCCTCGAGGACTACGAAGCGCCCCCGATGGATCCGGCCACCGAGCTGGAGCTGACCGAGTTCGTCGAGCAGCGCAAGGCCTCGTTCCCGGACTCCAACGTATGAAGCTCACCGGGCCCGCGGCTGCTGCTGCCCGCCAGATGCTGGCGGACCCCCTGTATGAGGTCATCCCCCTCTCCAACCTCGACGAGCAGGTCGGACACCTACCGCAAGCGGCGAAGGTCACGGTCACCTGCTCGCCGAGCAAGGGCCTCGACCACACGATCGACCTGGCGGTGGGGTTGGCAGGGCGTGGATTGGATGCTGTCCCCCACATCTCCGCCCGCCAGACCCGCGATCACGCCCACCTGGTCGAAGTGGTCGAGCGGGTTCAGGCCGCCGGCATCACCCGGGCGTTCGTGGTGGGAGGGGATGCGCAGGAGCCAGGGGAATATCCAGACGGGCTCTCGCTCCTCCAGGACCTCACCGGTCTGGAAGGGGCCCCTTCCACACTTGGAGTCCCCGGTTACCCGGAGGGTCACGCCTATATCCCCGAGGACAAGCTGTGGGAGGCGTTGGCGGCCAAGCAGCGATATGCCGCCTATGTCGCCACCCAGCTCTGTTTCGACCCCGACGCGATCGTGGGCTGGATCAGGGCAGCCCGTTCCCGCGGCATCACCCTGCCGGTGCGGGTTGGCCTTCCTGCCCCGGTTGGAGTGGTAAAGCTGACCCGGATCGCCACCCGCATCGGGATCGGCGACTCGATGCGCTACCTCTCCAAGCAGCAGGGGCTGATAGGCGGGCTAGCCAAGGGTGGGGGCTTCAACCCCGATCCCATCCTATCCGGCCTGGCCGAGGCACAGGCAGTGGACCCCGAACTAGGCATCGCCGGCTTCCACGTGTTCACCTTCAATGAAGTGGACGCGGTAGAGAGGTGGCGGACCGGCCTGGCCGGCTAGAGCCCCCTCAATCTGCTCGGAGCGCCTCGGCCATGTCGGCCAGCAGCGTCGGGGTCGACCCGCAGCAAGCCCCGATGATCCCGGCCCCGAGGTGGTGGGCCTCCGATGCGTACTTGGTCATGTCCTCGGGAGTGGTGAGGTACGCGGCGCGGCCGTCGATCAGCTGCGGCATCCCCACATTCGACTTGGCCACGATCAGCGCGTCCGGAGCCACCTCACGCATCTTCTCGACCACGCCGAGTAGCTCATCGGGTCCATTGCCACAGTTGCCGCCGATGGCGGCGGCGCCGAGCGCCAGCAACTCGACGGCCGCCTGCTCGGGTGTGATCCCCATCATCGTCCTACCTCGGGTATCGAAGGTCATAGTGGCGATGATCGGGATGTCGGGGGAAGCTCGTCTCACTCCTTCGAATGCGGCCCTCATCTCCTCCAGGGCCGACATGGTCTCGATCCAGATGACATCGACCCTGCCTGCCACAAGTGCAGCGGCCTGTTCGGCGAATCCGTCCACGGCCTCGTAGTAGTCGAGCGTGCCCAAAGGAGCCAGGATCTGACCGGAGGGACCGATGTCGCCGGCCACCACCACGCTCCGCCCGGAGAGATCGACTTCGGCCCGCAACATGATGGCGGCGGTGCGGTTGAGCTCGTCGACCCGGCTCTCGAGGTTGTGCATGGCCAGCCGGAAGCGGGTCCCCCCGAAAGTGTTGGTGAGGACGATGTCTGACCCGGCATCTATGTAACCGCGGTGTATGGCCCGCACTCGATCCGGATAGAGCACGTTCCAAAGCTCAGGCGGGTCGCCGAACTGGAGGCCCTCCGACATCAGCATTGTCCCCATCGCCCCATCGGCGATGATGGGGCCGGGCTTGGCGAGGAGTTCTTCCCATATGCTCATCGAGGGGAAGGCTACTCCTGGCGGTCAAGTGATTTCGATGGTCCCATCGCCCTGAGTGATCCGCCCGACTTCGATCGCCTGCGGCAGCCGTGCGTGCATTTCCGCCAGCCGATCGAGCGGAAGAGCCACCAGCAGGCCGCCACTCGTCTGTGCGTCCGCCAGCACGCGCAATGTCGGTTCGTCGACGGCGCCGGCCACATGGGGACGGACGGCGGCGAGATTGCGACCGCTGCCTCCCGAGAATGCACCGGCCGCGAGCAGGTCCCAGGTCCCATCCAGCACCGGAACCGCGCCAGCGTCGATGCTGGCGGCGGCCCCTGAAGCAAGGAGCATCTCCCGTAAGTGCCCGAGCAGACCGAAACCGGTCACATCGGTGGCGGCGTGGGCGCCGCACTCCAACGCGGCGCCGGCGGCCTGTTCGTTGAGAGTGGCCATCTGATCGATAGCCTGCCTAGCCAGGCCGGGAGGGCAGATCTCCCGCTTGATCGCGGTCGTGATGATCCCGATTCCGAGCGGCTTGGTGAGGACAAGCGCGTCCCCGGGCCGGGCCCCGGCATTGGTCAGCATGCGGGCCGGATCCACCAGCCCGGTGACCGCCAGTCCGTAGACGGGCTCAGGTAGATCGACTGAATGTCCACCTACCAGGGTGCAGCCCGCTTTGGCGGCCACGTCAGCTCCCCCCCGCTGGACCTCGCCGGCCGTCTCCCATGAGAGCACGTCCCGCGGCCAGCCAAGCAGCTGGAGCGCAGTCAGCGGCTGTCCTCCCATCGCATAAACGTCGCTGAGGGCGTTGGCCGCGGCAATCCTGCCCCATTCATACGGCTCGTCCACCACCGGCGTGAAGAAGTCGACGGTCTGTACCAGGGCGGTGCCGTTGCCCAGATCGAACACCCCGGCGTCGTCCGCCAGCCCAAAGCCCACCAGCAGGTCCGGGTGGCTCACCGCCGGGTGTTCGCGGATGGGCTCCAGTATCCGGGCGAGCTCGGCTTGGCCCAGCTTGCAGGCACAGCCGGCCCCGTGGCTGAAGCGGGTCAGGCGAAGCCTCTCCGAGTCGTTCGCCATGGCGGCGATGTTACGAGTCGGGGATCGAGCCAATCCTGGTACAACCATCGGATGGCCCTCGAGGTGGTCCCCGCCACCAGCGATCGCTGGCCCGACATCATTCAGTTGTTCGAAGGCCACGGACCGCTCGGATGCTGGTGTCAGTACTGGCGGCGATCCTCATCCGACTATCGGAAGGGTGGCCCCGGCTCTGGCGAAGCCAGCCTCGAGTCGGAGGTGGAGAAGGGCCCCCCTCCTGGCCTGATCGGATACCTGGACGGGGAGCCGGCCGGCTGGCTGGGCTTCTGGCCACGTGAGAGGTTGGAGCGTCTGGTCCGCTCGCGCACGATCCCGAAGGTCGACGAGGTCCCGGTGTGGTCGATCGTGTGTTTCCAGATCCGGGTTGGGTTCCGTCGTAAGGGTGTGGCCGAAGGACTGCTGCATGGGGCTGTTGAGCACGCAAGATCGGTCGGGGTTCCCGCTTTGGAGGCGTACCCCATCGACCCGGAGGGACAGCGGGTCGATGTTGCGTTCGGGTACGTCGGCTTCACTTCGATGTTCGAGCGGGCCGGCTTCGCACGGGTGCTGGAGACTCCGGCCAGAAGCGCCGGCCGGCGGCGCTGGCTGATGCGCCTGCAACTCTGAGGGCCCTCAGCCAGCTTTCCGGAAAGGCTCTCACCCCTACCTAAGCTCCGGCGCCATGACCGATCAGCCGACCTGGCTCACTGCCGAGGCCTACGCCAAGTTGAAGGACGAGCTCGACAACCTGCAGACCGCGGGGAGGCAGGAGCTCGAAGCACGTCTGGCCGAAGCCCGCTCCCATGGCGACATCAGGGAGAACGCCGACTACGACGCCGCCAAGAACGACCAGGGGCTCATGGAAGCTCGCATCCGCCAGATCGAGCACATCCTGGCTGGGGCACAGGTGCGGGAGGCCAAGGACACTGGTCGGGTGGAGATCGGCTCCATCGTCACCTTGATCGATGGCGAGGGCGAGGAGGCCGAGTACCTCGTGGCGACGCCCGAGAACAAAGTGCCGGGGCATCTGCTGGCCTCACCCTCCGGTCCCCTCGGCAAGGCGCTGCTCGGTGCTCGAGTTGGCGACGAGGTGACCTATCGGGCGCCCGGCGGCAACTTTGGCGTGAAGGTGGTGTCGGTCCGCCCGTACCGGGGCTGATCTGGCTCCCCCGACTGAATCGATGGTCGAGCCCAGGTAACGGGCGCGGTACCCTGTGCCCGGCCTGCCCGGTCGGGAGGTGCCCCGGTGAAACTCCGACTTCGTAGCCCGCGCCATCTGGCGCGTCTCCTGCTTGCTCAAGCGCGCCGTCGCCCAGAGGAGGTCGAGGAGTTCCTGGACACCCATGGCGAGGCATGGGAGGCGCTGGCCGAAGCCGCCCCCGGGGCAGCCGCCGACATCCTCGAGGAGCTGTCCGACGAGGCGATGACCGAGTTGCTCTCGGACCTGGAACCGGCGGAGGCGGCCGACGTGCTGGTTGAGATGCAGCCCGAGCTGGCGGTCGGGATGCTCGAGGACTACACGGTGGAGGCTGCAGCCGGCCTCCTGGCCGAGATGGACCCGGAGGATGCCGCCGACCTCCTCGGCGAGTTCGAGGACGACACCGCTGTGTCCCTCCTCGACCTCATGGATCAAGAGGCTGCCGACGAAGTCCGCCGGCTCCTCCTCTATCCACCCGACTCGGCCGGGGGCCTGATGACGACCGACATCGCCGCCCTGCCCTTGGGACTCAGCGCAGGCGAGGCGATCGAGCGCATTCGCTCACTGCATGAGGAGCTCGAGGACCTCTCATACGTCTACGTCGTCGATGACAACCGGGCGCTCAAAGGAGTGGTCTCCTTCCGGGATCTGGTCTTCAACCGGCCCGGAGTCGGGCTCGACGAGGTCATGGTGCCGGATGTGCTGACGGTCGAAGCCAACACCGACCGTGAAGAGGTGGCAGAGCTGATCCAGCGCTATCACCTGTTCGGGCTGCCGGTGGTCGATGACCATGGCCGCTTGCTGGGAATGGTCACGACCGATGCCGTCATCGAGGCGGTGCAGGAGGAAGCCAGCGAGGACTTCGCGGTCGCAGTGGGGGCCGGGACCGGAGAGAGCGTGCGCAGCCCCATCCGGCGCTCGATCCGAAGCCGCCTGCCCTGGATCGCATTCGACGTGGTCATCTCGTCCGCGGTCGTGATCGCGGTCAGTCAGTTCTCGCCGATCCTCGATGCGTTTGTGGTGCTGGCCGCGCTCATGCCACTGGTGGCGAGGATCGGAGGAGACTCGGGAGCACAGAGCCTGGCCGTGGTGATCAGGGGCCTCGCCCTCGACGACATCCCCATCCAGGGCAGCACCGGCCGGATCCTGGTCAGGGAGACCGCCATCGGCGCCATCAACGGGTTGTTCATCGGCTTCCTCTCGGGAGCCCTGGGATTCGTCATGCAATCGGTCAACGGTGGCCCGGATCCCGCCCGGGTCGGGCTCGCCATGGCGCTGGCCGCCTGGGCCAACCTGGTGATCGCTGGACTGGCGGGCTCCGGCATCCCCCTCCTGCTGCGCCGAATGGGGGTCGACCCCGCCCTCGGCTCCAACCTCTTCCTAACCACGATCACCGATTTGCTCGGCTTCGCCGGCTTCCTGGCGGTCGCCACGGCACTGCTGACATAGGAAGTCTCACGTCTCACGTCTCACGTCTCACGGTCGCGCGGTTTTACGGCCCAACGTGAGACCTCGAGACCCTGAGACCGTGAGACTTCCTGCTTTTCGCGCTCTAGGGCGGGGCCTGGCCGGCCGATCAAACCACGATGCGGGGAAAGCTATTCGCCGGCCTGGCGCTGGCCTTCGTCCTGGCCTCCGTATTCGTGGTGGCCCCAGCCGACGCCGCCCGCTGCCGTCCGGTGACCCTCTCCTCCTATCCACCGCCTCCCGGCCCTCCCAAACCGGTGACCACCACGACCACGGCCGCTCCCGTGGCAGGAGAGGACCTCGCTCCCCCTCCGCCCCCCACGGTCGACCGGTCGCGCATCTATCGGCACGTCGCCACCTGCTTCGTGTACCCCATGGAGTACCCGCTGCTGGAGGTAGGGAGAGTGACTTCGCTGTTCGGCGAGTTCCGGGATGGGGGACGGAGGCTGCATGCCGGCAACGACATCCCCATGCCTCGTCTCACCCCGGTGGTGGCAGTGGCAGCCGGCGAAGTCGTCAAGATGGAGAACAACCCCAAGAACGATCGCTGCTGTTTCGTCAAGATCCGCCACGACGACGGCTGGTATTCGGTCTACATCCACCTCAACAACGACACCTACGGCACAGATGACGGCCGCTCCAAAGGAGTCCGGGCCGACCTCGAACTGGGTGACAGGGTGCGAGCCGGCGAGGTCATCGGCTGGGTCGGGGACAGCAGCAACGCCGAGGACACCGTCGACCATCTCCACTTCGAGTTGCGCAACCGCTCAGATCGACCAGTGGACCCTCAGCCTTCATTGAAGGCTGCAGCCAAAGAAGCCCCTCTGGCCCTCCCTGCCGATTGGGAGGGGGACTTCCAAGGGCCTTTCTTCGACGACGATGGCCTGGCAGACGAGAAGATGTATGGATGGCTCCTGACCAAGGGCTATATCGTGCCCTGCGAGCTGGGAGCTGGTATCTGCCCGGACCAGCCGATCACCCAGGCCGATCTGGCGCTTTGGCTCGAGCTCTCGATCGGCGTCGAGGTCCCCTCATTCGAGCCGGAGGAAGCCGAGCCCCTGGAGACCCCGCTGCCGCGCCGCGAGCCCAAGGTCACGGTTCCGCCTGAAGACGTTTCCCTCGCCTCCGCCTTGAAGTGCCTGGAGGGAGGGTGTCCTTCAGAGGCCCTCACCGAGTCGAAGGTTTGGCAGATCATCGACTGGGCCATGACCCACCAAACAGAGGTCGAGGAAGACGATGCGGCACTCCCTACCGAGCTGGCCTTGGAGCCTTGGAGCATTCCAGGCGACGAGGCGCGCAAGCACCTGATCGAAGCCGGCATCTTGGAGAACTGCCCGGTTCCGGCAGGCGATCCGGAGGTCACCAGGGCGAGCGTTCTGACGATCCTGGCTCGGATGGTCGGTTACCCGTCTCCAGCCGCCGCCTGCGACGCCGTCAGCTGAGTTCGGCGGCCGAAGGCCTCCGCCAAAGTCTTCGTCACCGGACCGACGTCAAACGAGATCTCGCCGACTGCCCTTACCGGGCTCACCTCCTTGACCGTCGACATGGCGATGACTTCAGCGGCCTGGGACAGGCGCGCTTCTTCGAAGGAGTCTTCGACCACTTCTATGCCCTCGGACCTGGCATCGGAGAGGACCAGCCGGCGGGTGATGGAGTCGAGGATGCCGAGATCCAGCGCCGGCGTCTCGAGCCGCCCATCCACAACCCAGGCCACCGAGAACGTCGGCCCTTCCAGCAACTCCCCCCGACGAGAGATCAACAAGGCATCGTCGAACCCTTCCGACACCGCCAATCGAGTGGCCGCCTGGTTCGGCGCGTACGACAGGGTCTTGGCGCCCGCCAGCTCCCAGGCCTCACCAGCCGCGTGCCAAGGAGCCCGCACCGGGCGCAGCTTCAGCCTGTCCGGCGCCGGTGGCAGCTCATGCGGGAACACCAGGACTTGCGACGGAACGTCCCATCCCGGGATTGACCCTCCCCGAGTCACCACGATCCGCACCGCTCCGTCACCGGCTTCCCTCGCCGCTCTCTCAACCCACTGCCCGATTGTGGCCCGCGGGGGCAGTTCGATCCGGAGCATCTCGGCACTGGACTCCAGCCGTTGCAGATGGGCGTCCAGCTCGAAGGCTCGCCCTCCGTAGGCGTGAAGCACCTCGAAGCAGCCGTCTCCCCGCAGGACCGCCCCGTCACCGGCGGGGATGCTCCCCTCGCCGGGAATGCCGTCGACCAGCACCGTCATCGTCCGTACCCGTTGGTGATGGGGAGTCGGCGATCACGCCCGAACGCCTTGGTGGTGATCTTCACACCCGGGGCAGCCTGCCTGCGCTTGTACTCGTTGCGATCGACCATCCGAACGACCCTCCTGACGGTGGCTTCGTCGAAGCCGGCCTCGATGATGGCGAGTGGAGACAGGTCGTCCTCGACGTATCGCTCCAGGATCGCATCGAGCTCTGGGTATGGAGGCAGAGAGTCGGAGTCTTTCTGGTCCGGCCGTAGCTCGGCAGAGGGCGGCTTGGCGATCGTCGACCGGGGGATCATCTCCGTCTCGCGGTTCCGCCACTCGGCCAGCCGATACACCTCTGTCTTGAAGACGTCCTTGAGGACCGCGAAGCCGCCGACCATGTCGCCATAGATGGTGGAGTAGCCGACCGCCATCTCCGACTTGTTGCCGGTGGCGACGACCATCGGACCGAACTTGTTCGATACCGCCATCAGAAGTGCCCCCCGGATCCGGGCCTGCAAGTTCTCCTCGGCCACCCCGAACTCGGTACCGGCAAACAGCGGGTCGAGGCTTTCCAGATGAGAGGCGAAGACCGGGTCGATCGGCACAAGGTCGAAGCGGATCCCAAGCCGGGCAGCCAGGTCACGGGCATCGGTCACGGAGTGCTCGGAGCTGTAACGGGTCGGCATGCCCACCCCCCACACCGCATCGGCCCCGAGGGCATCAACCGCGATGACGGCGGTCAGGGCAGAGTCGATGCCTCCCGATAGCCCGATCACCACCCCGTTGAACCCGTTCTTGCGGACGTAGTCGCGCAGACCCGTGACCAGCGCCGGGTAGATCTCGGCCTCACCTGCCAGCAGCTCGGCCGTGCCCCTCGCCCTGCCCGATCCTTCACCTACGTCGACCACGAAGAGGTCCTCGGCAAACTGGGGGGAGCGGTGCAGCAGCGTGCCGTCGCGATCGATGGTCACCGAGGCGCCGTCGAAGACCAGCTCGTCCTGCCCTCCCACCGTGTTCAGGTAGACCAGCGGGCTATCTGCCGACTTGGCTCGCTCGGTCAGCATCGCCTCCCGCTCGACGGCCTTGCCCCGATGAAACGGCGAGGCGTTGATGTTGAGCAGTAACTGCGCTCCAGCCGCCGCCTGCTTGGCAGGGGGGCCGTCCGGGAGCCAGATGTCCTCACATATCGAGACACCGACCTTCGAATCCGCCATGTCCCAAAGCGCATCGGGCCGGTCACCGGCCACGAAGTAGCGGTCCTCGTCGAAGACTCCATAGTTGGGCAGGAGCACCTTGTTGTAGGTCCCCAGCCACTGGCCGTTGCCGATGATGGCGGCGGCATTGGCGACGTTGCGACTCATGGCGTCGGGCGCACCACGGGGGGGGCCTAGCGCCGGCGCCGCGAACCCCACCACCACCGTGGTATGGCCCGACCCTGCCGCTAGGCGCCTTACCACCTCGACGTTGGCATCGACGAAGTCATCGCGCAGAAGCAGGTCCTCGGGCGGATATCCGGTCACGGCCAGCTCCGGGAGTAGCAGTACATCCGCCTGCTCGGCCTCGGCCCAGGCCATCGCCTCGGCGATCCGGCTCTCGTTGCCTTCGAGATCGCCCACCGTCAGGTTGAGTTGGGCCCCTGCGACGCGCACACCATCAAGGTAGTCAGACGGCCAATCCACCTCGGGAGCCTGATGAAGAACTGGAAGCCCTGGTCCTAGGCTGAACGAATGGGTTGGATTCGGATCATCGTCATCCTGGCCGTGGCCATCTTCCTCATCCACCTGTTGCTGACATGGTTGGAGGGCCGCGGGTGGATCTATTACCGAACGCACCGGCCCCCGATGGGCGCCGCCGCCGGCGCCATGCTCGAGTTCGAGTCCATCTACAACCCGCCGGCCGAGCATGTCATCGAGTTCCAGAAAGAGATCGGTCTGCCGTCTCAGACCACGGATCAACCGGTGGAGCCGGCCGAAGACGACACCCCGGACACCGATCCGACACCACACAACTAGTCCTCGGCCGACCGTGCAACGTGCAAGGTGCGACCGTGAGACTGTGAGACGGTGAGACCGTTGATTCCCGACCACCTTCGCAGCCTGATCCGCTCCGGGCCCGAACCCGACGAGACTCTGGGCAGGTTCCAGGCTCTGGCCGACAGCGGCGCCCTCGCCACGGTCGGAGCCCAACCTGAAGCCTTGGCCCTCCTGGCTGGGATAAGCCCTCCGCTCTTCGATGGCCTCGCTCGACATCCCGAATGGTGGTCCAACCCTCCCGAGTTCCATGCCGGGCTGGCCGGGGCGACCCGCGCCAGGATGGCTCGCATCGCCCTTGACGACGTCGCAGGGCGCGATCCCCTGACGATCACAACCAAGCGGTTGAGCGACCTCGCCGACGAGGTCGCCGAGGCCGCCCTCAGCCAGGCCCGCACCTCGGTCTCAGGGCGGTTTCCAGCCGCAACCGACCTCCCTTTCGCGGTCATCGCCCTCGGCAAGTGGGGCGGCGCGGAGCTGAACTACGCCTCCGACATCGACCTTCTCTTCGTTCACGGCTCGGACGGTTCGGAGGAAGGAGCCGAGGCGGCGGGACGTCTCGCGGCTGCCTTCATGACCTCGGTGTCTGCGGTTGGGCCGGATGGCTTTGCCTTCAGGGTCGATGCCGACCTCCGACCGGAAGGGTCGACCGGACCTCTCACCAGATCACTCGACTCCTATGGGTCGTACTACCGCAGATGGGCGGCGACCTGGGAGTACCAGGCGCTGCTCAAAGCCAGGCCGGCTGCCGGCGATCCTTCCGTTGGGGCCGGGTTCATGGACATGGTGGGCCCGATCGTGTGGGGTGAGAATCTCGGGGCCGACGAGATCAGGACGTTGCGGGAGTTGAAAAGCCGGGCCGAGCAGGAGGCCGATCCGGCCGACATCAAGCGGAGCCCGGGCGGCATCCGAGACATCGAGTTCTCCGTCCAGCTCTTGCAGCTGATTCACGGGCGTCACGACCCCGGCCTGCGACGTGGCGGAACCGAAGCCGCCATCGCTGCCCTGACCGAAGGCGGCTACATCCGCGATGAGGACGCCGACTCGCTGCGGGACTCGTATGTCTTCTGGCGAACCGTCGAGCACCGGCTCCAACTCGCCAACCTCACCCAGACCCACCTGCTGCCCGGGACCGGGCCTGCCAGGGAGCGCCTCGCCCGAGCGCTGGGATATCGGCCGGCCGGCGGTATCTCACCCACAGATCGACTGGATCAGGACCTGGGTCGCCACCGGGCCTCGGTGAGGGGCCTGCACGAGGCGATCTTCTTTCGCCCGTTGCTCGAGGCATTCGCCTCATCACCGGGAGCGATGACTCCCGAAATGGCCGCCAGGCGGCTGCGTGCCCTCGGATATGACGACGTCGACGGGGCGGCCCGAGCATTCGACGAGCTCACCCACGGGCTGTCGCGGCGGTCGAGGTTGATGACCCAACTCCTCCCGTTGATGCTCGACTGGATGGCCGCCAGCCCGAACCCGGACCTGGGCTTGGAGCAGCTGCGCCTGTTGGTGGCCAATGCCGACAGCGCCCAACTCGTCTCCCATCTGCGCGACCGGCCCGCCGCAGGCCAACGGCTGTGCCTGCTGCTCGGCTCGAGCCGAATGGTGGGCGAGTACCTCGACCGGATACCGGAGTTCATGCCGCGCCTGGCCGATGAGGCCACTTTGGCCGACCTCCCTGGCCCGGAGCTCGCCACGACCGCCCTCGAACGGGTCAAGGTCCGTCAGACCAACGACGAGCGGCTCGGCTCCCTGCGGCGGTTCGTTCGCAGGCGGCGTCTGCGCATCGCCGCCGCCGACCTGCTCGATCAGGTCGACCTGTTGGGTGTGCAGGCCTCTCTCACTGCTACCGCCGATGCGGCCGTGGAGGCGGCGCTCTGGGTGGCAGCCCAACAGGCGGGGCCGACGCCGCTGGCGGTGATCGCCGTGGGCCGTTGGGGCGGTGGCGAGCTCGGCTATGGCTCGGACCTCGACCTCCTGTTCGTCTTCGCCGAAGGCGAGCAGCAAGCCGACGCCTTGCGGCTCGCGACCGAGGCCATCTCCACTCTCAGCGCGCCAACCGCTGATGGCGTCGCTTACCGCATCGACACCGAGCTCATGCCGGAAGGCAGGCGGGGGCCGATCGCACGCTCTCTGGATGCCTTTGCCAACTACCACGAGAAATGGGGCGAAGGATGGGAGCGGCTCGCGTTGCTGCGAGCGCGGCCGGCGACGGGTGATCCGGCCGTGTGCGCCGCCTTCGAGCAGCTGATCGCCGGGATCATCTATCGACCGCTGCCGGCAGATGACGCGCGGGAGATCCGCCAGATCAAGGCCCGAATCGAGAAGGAGCGGATTCCGACGGGAGAGGACCCGGACTTCCACCTCAAGCTGGGACGCGGCGGGCTCAACGACGTGGAGTTCCTCGTCCAGCTGATGCAGCTCCGACACGGCCACGAGGTCGAGAGCCTGAGGACGCCTTCCACGCTGGGGGCGCTCGACGCCCTGCGTCAGGCAGCGATCCTCCCGGCGAGTGAGTGCGATCTACTGGAGGAGGCCTGGACATTCTGCTCCCGGGTCCGCAACCGGCTCTTCCTGCAGTCGGGAAGGGCCGGGGACTCCCTGCCGGTCGACCTGAAGGAGGGAGCCAGGCTCGCCCGCTCGCTCGGCTACCAGAGCCGGGCAGATCTACGGGAAGAACACCGTCGCCTGACCCGCCGAGCCCGCCAGGTGTTCGAAAAGCGCTTCTTCGAAGATGTCTGACAGTCCCACGGTCGCACCGCCTCGCGGTCGCACGGTCCTACGGTCGCACGGTCCTACGGTCGCACAGTTGCTTGTCGAGACGTGAGACGTGAGGCGTGAGACTCCTTGCCACGCTGGTGGCTGAAGCTTGTGACCCGGCCAGTACAATTCTCCTCAATGTCCACCTCAGAGGTGGTCGCCGCGATCCTCCCCTCGGTGATCGATCTCCGGCGCGCCATTCACAGCCACCCCGAGCTCGCCCATGCGGAGTCGAACACCACCGCGCTGATCAGCACCTTTTTGACCCAACAAGGGCTGTCCCCTGAACTGAGGAAGGCGACCGGGCTGACGGTGATGGTGGGATCAGGAGAGCGCTTGGTCGGCTTCAGGGCTGATCTGGACGCCTTGCCGATCCAGGAGCCAGATGGGCTCGAGTTCCGCTCGCAGGTCCCGGGGGTGATGCACGCGTGCGGACACGACATCCATGCCTCCGTGGCCGCCGGAATGGCGGTCGCCGCCTCCCGGACCGAGCTGCCGGGGAGGATCCGTTTCATTTTCCAGCCGGCCGAGGAAACCTTCCCCGGTGGGGCCGAGGACCTGGTGGCCGAGGGGATGGCCGAAGGTCTCGAAGCAATCGTTGCGTTCCACGTCGACCCCACTCTGGAGCCGGGGCGGATCGGATTCCGTTCCGGGCCGATCACGGCCTCCGCTGACCGCCTTGTGATCAAGCTCGAGGGGCCCGGCGGCCACACCGCTCGGCCTCATCGCAGCGTCGACCTGGTCTACGCCACCGGCAAAGTCATCACCGATCTGCCCGCCATCCTCGATCGGACCATCGATGCCAGGCTCCCGGCCGCCTTGGTGTTCGGGAGGGTGACCTCGGGCTCGGCGTTCAACGTGATCCCGACCTCTGCGGAAATTGCCGGCACCTTCCGAACCCTCGACCACGGGTTGTGGGCGGAGGCGCCGGTATTGATCGACCGTCTGCTGCAAGAGATCGTCGCACCCACCGGGGCGAAGGCTTTCCTCGACTACCAGCGGGGGATCCCCCCGGTCGTCAACGACGAGCACGTGGTGGCGGTCCTGCGCGAGGCAGTCGGTGTCGCCCTCGGGGTCGAGGCCGTGGCCCCCACTCCGACCAGCATGGGCGGAGAGGACTTCGCCAACTTCACAGAGAAGGTGCCCGGGGCCCTCCTGCGCCTGGGAGGGCAGCCATCCGGGCTGGCCGCGGATCTCCACTCGGCTTCCTTCCGGGTGGATGAGAGAGCCATCGAAACCGGCATCAAAGGGGGGCTAGCCGGACTGGTCGGCCTGCTCCAGCACGGCCACCAGTGAAGGGTCAGGCGCCGAGGGCTTCCTTGACCCTGAACATCCTTGCCGCCAGGTCGGCGAATTCGGCAGGCAGCAGCGCCTGAGGCCCGTCCACCTTGGCCTCCTCGGGATGGGGATGGACGTCGATCATCACCCCATCCGCCCCGGCAGCCACCGCCGCCAGGGCCAGGGGCCCGACCAACTCCCTCCGGCCGGAGGCATGGGAGGGATCGACCATCACCGGCAAGTGCGACAGCCGCTTGGCCACCGCCACCGCGGTGAGGTCGAGGGTGTTCCTGGCAGCGGTCTCGAAGGTGCGGATCCCTCGCTCGACCAGGACGATGCGGGGATTGCCCTCCTTGTAGATGTACTCGGCGGCAGTCAGCCACTCGTCAACCGTCGCATTGAAGCCGCGTTTCAGCTGCACCGGCTTGGCCTGCCTTCCCACCTCGGCCAGCAACGGGTAGTTGGACATGTTGCGAGTCCCCACCCGCAGCATGTCGACGTATCCAGCCACCAACTCGACGTGGCGGGGGTCGAGCACCTCGGCGATGACCGGCAGGCCGAACTCCGCCCTGGCGTCGGCCAGCAGCTTGAGCGCCTCCTCACCGAGACCCTGGAACGAGTAAGGCGAGGTGCGAGGCTTGTACGCATCGCCCCTCAATAGCTGGGCGCCGGCCGCCTTCACCGCAGCCGCGGTCTCCCATAACTGTTCCCGGCTCTCCACCGCGCAAGGACCGGCGGCGACGACCAGCATCCCGCCGCCGATGACGACCGGCCCGACCTCGATCCGGGTGTCCACCGGCTGGAACTCGCGGCTCACGAAGGTGAATGGCGACTCCGGAATGACGACTCGTGCGACTCCGGCCAGGCCCGCCAGGTCTTCCTGGTCGATCTGGCCTGCGCTGCCGACCGCTCCCACCACGTCCGGGACCCGGCCCGAGGAGAGCCGCGCCTCGAATCCGAGCTCGTCGAGGGCAGTCAGAACAGCCCCTGTCTGCTCGGCGGTCGCACCCGGCTCCATCTCGACGATCACGTTGGCCATGGCGACGCGACAGTAGAGGGGCCGCCAGTCACGACCCAAGCCGGTCCCGACCACATCCGTGCCAAAGACACGCCACTACGGTTCCCGGAAATGGATGACAAACGTGCCGAGACGGTGGTCTACGAGGAGCATGTAGGCAGCAGCCGTCCGTATTGGCGGGACATCATCCTCGGCCTCAACGACGGCCTGGTTTCGGTCTTCTTGCTCGTGGCCGGAGTGGTCGGAGGCGGGCTCGACCGCAGCGACGTGTTGATCACAGGCATCGCCGGGGCTCTGGCCGGTGCCCTCTCCATGGCCGCAGGCGAATATCTCGCCACCAAGTCACAGGAACAGGTGCTCGACTCCGAGCTTGCCTTGGAGAGGAAGCACATCGCCCATTTCCGCCAGAGCGAGGTCGACCAGTTGTACGACTATTTCAGGGAAATGGGAGTTGCCGAAGACGACCTCGAGACCGTGGTCGCCGCCTGCAGCCGCAACGACCAGACCCTCCTGAAGGCCATGAAGGTCCTGGAGTTTGGGGTGGTGGACGATGAGCGCCGTTCCCCTGTGCGGGCCATGCTCATGTCGGGGATCCTCTTCTTCATCGGCGCCATCCCCCCCATCGTCCCCTTCTTCGCCGACGTCAGTCCGGGTCAGGCGTTGATCTGGTCGGCGATCCTCAGCACCAGCGCGTTGTTCGCGGTAGGGGTGATGAAGACCAGGGTGACCAGGACCAACCCGCTTGCCTCCGGCTTCGAGAACCTCCTGATTGCGGCACTTGGCGGAGTTGCCGCCTGGTTGATCGGGCGGCTGGTCGGGTCCAGCCTCGCCTGAGCGCTAGCCACTGGCTGGCACCCTGCTTGCTATAGCAAGCACAGCGAGATAGAATTCGGCTGTGACCGAGGTGTTGACGGCAAGTGCCGACACGACCAGTGGGGTTGGCGAGTTCATCCGCCAGCAAAGGGAGCGGGCCGACCTATCCCTGCGCCGTCTGGCGGAGAGAGCAGGCATCTCCAACCCGTACCTCAGCCAGATCGAGCGTGGCGTCAAGCGCCCCTCGGCCCAGATCCTCAAGCAGCTGTCACGGGCATTGCAGATCTCGGCCGAGACTCTCTACTCCCGCGCAGGATGGATGGAGGACGGGATGACCACGACCACGGTCATAGAAGCGATCGATGCCGACTCACAATTGTCGGCAAGGCACAAGCAGGTGATGCGTGACCTCTACCGCAGCCTGATCGCGGCAGGAGATCTGGTGGGGCAACAATTCCAGAGAAAGGAAAACGAAGATGGAAGCTAAGAAAGTTGGATACGCGGCGCTGGGTGCGCCGGTCTCGATCGGCAAAGCGATCTCTGCCTGGGCCGGCGAGGTGAAGACCAGGGTGCAGACCGGGGCCGATGGGCTCGGGAAGGCTGCGAACGAGAAGGTCGACGGCTGGGCCGTAGAAGGCGAGCAGGTCTACAAGCGGATCGCCGACGGCAAGGTCGTGGACGAGATCGCTTCCCGTGTCGACTTCGACTCCGTGCAGGAGCAGGTGAGCAAGCTGCGCGACCAGCTCGAGAAGATGCTGGCCACCTGGAAGTCGTCGTTCCGGCCTGAGAAGGTCGAGATCGAGAAGGTCGAGATCGACGGCGAAGATGCGGTGGACGCGGTAACGGCCCAAGCCTCCAAGGCGAAGCCGGCGGCCAAGAAGCCGGCGGCGGCGAAACCCGCTGTTTCAAAGCCGGCCACCACCCCCAAGCCGGCCACCCAGGCGGGCTGAGACCCCACAGGCGCCAACGTGGAAGGGCCCCTGTCGGGGCCCTTCCACCTATCTGACCTGGGGTTTGTCAGCGGACGACCGGCTCGATCACTTTCGCCCCGTCGACCCATTCGGCCACCATTCCCTCGGTGGGAAGCCGACGCACGAGGCGCGTGTGGTCGTTGACCTCCGATAACCGGGCGGTCAGGGCCTTGGGGTTGCGTCGCCGCAGATCGCGGATCGTGGCAACCCCGGCGGCCTCCAACAACGCTGCGTACTCGCCCCCAACTCCCTTGACCCTAAGCAAGTCGGCCCGCGATGCCCAGGCGAGTATGGCGTCAGCATCGACACTGCACGCGTTGGCCAGCTGATCCCGCCCCGTCCGGCTCGTAGATCGTCGCAGAAGCGCCTCCGACGTTCGCACCCCTGCCTTACGAAGACGTGTCGCCTCGCGCACGTCGATGTTTGTGAGCTCGTCGATGCGGGCCAACGCGAACCTCCCTCCTCCTAGGCTGCTCGGAACGGACCGGTGGGCGACTCTACTCAGCAGTGTTCGTCCGCGGCCAACCGCGATCGCATTCACTTTTCACGTTGTGCGATTCAGCGTGGGCGCATGCTCTCGACGTCGGCAACGGTGTCGACGTCGCGCGGCGGCCGTCCTTCGAGCCACACCTCAGTGACCCACTCCGGATGCGCCCGGAAGAGCTGCTTGGCACCCTGATCACCCTCGAGTGACATCAGCCGCGGCCAGAGAGTGCGATCGACCACCACCGGGTTGCCCCACGAGTAGCGGTACTTGGGGACCGCGACCGGACGGCCGGCTTTCTTGCGCGCATCCAGCAGGCGATCAACCAGCGTCGGGTCGATGTCGGGCTGGTCACCCAGCAGGATCACAACCACCTCGGCCCGGGACAGGCGCATGATGGCGTCGAGACCCACCCGCAACGAGGATGCGATCCCCTCCTGCCACTCGGGGTTCTCGACGACCATGGCACTTCCCAAATCGACCTGTTCAAGGACCAGGTCGGTATTGGCGCCGAGCACCACCCACACCTGTTCGACCGGGAGGGCGGCGGCCTGGGAGAGCACATGTCCGAGGAGGGTGGTTTCGCCCCATTTCTCAAGCTGTTTCGGGCGTCCCAGCCGGCGGGAACCCCCTCCCGCCAGCACCAGGGCGGCGGCGGTCACGTCCCGGCCAGGGAGGGGAGGACCGTCTTTCCGAACAGGTCGATCCCGGAAGAGTCGTATGCAGCCAGCGGGAAGTAACAGACCGCATACGAAGCCCCAGCCTCGATCCATGGCTGGAGTCGTTCGATGAGCTGGTCGGGAGTGCCGGCCATGTGCCCGTAGAAGCGCATCCGCTTCTCCAACTCCTCCCCGTCCACGAATTGCCCGTAGTGGGAGCGGATCGCCTCGAGCTTCTCGGACACTCCCGCCTCCGACTCGGCGATCACGATCCGAAAGCTGGCGGAACGGACGATTTGATCGAAGTCCGTCCCGGCCTCCTGGCAATGCCCGGCCAGGATCCCCGACTTGCGCGCGAACTCCTCCACCGTGATCCCGAAGTTGGTGTAGGCCGCGTGGCGGGCGGCCACTCTCAGGGTCTTCTCCTCTCCCCCTCCCGCGATCCACAGCGGGATGTGGGGCTTCTGCACCGGCTTGGGCTGGCAGATGGCACCCCGCAATTGGTAGTGCTTGCCGTCGAAATGCACCTCGTCCTCGGTCCACATCTTCTCCATGATCTGGACTGCCTCCTCCAGCTGGCCGATGCGGACAGATGGGCGCGGGAACTCGAAGCCGTAGCCGAGGTACTCGTGCTCGTACCAGCCGGCCCCGATCCCCATGTCGAGGCGCCCTCCCGAGAGGACATCGATCGAGGCGGCGACCTTGGCCAGATAGGCAGGTGGGCGGTAGGAGTTGCATGTGCACATCTGGCCGAGCCTGATCGTGCTGGTGACCACAGAGAGGGCACCCATCAGCGTCCACGCCTCGTAAGTCACCTCTTGGGTGGGGATCGGAGTGGTGTGGAAATGGTCGAAGACGAAGGCGTTCTCGAATCCGTTCGCCTCCAACCGGGAGGCCACGCCGGAGATGGTCTCCCAGTGGCGGTCTGTGGGAATGCCGGCCAGGTCGAGCTGCCAGCCCTGTGGAACGAAGGCGCCGAATCGCATGTGTGGTTTCTAGCCGCCGCCCAGCGCTCCGGGCCGATCCTGTCCGATCAACTCGAGGGGCTGGTCCGGCCGGTACCGATTGGCGGTGATCTCGGCGAGGATCGCAACCGCCACCTCGGCCGGTGTCTCCGCCCCGATGGGGAGGCCGATCGGGCCATGGATACGGTCTATCGCCGCTTCCGTGAACCCGGCCGCCTCGAGCTTTCGTCTCCGTCTGGCCACTGTCTTCCTGCTACCCATTGCCCCCACATAGGCAGCTGGGGAGTCGAGGACCCGCGGCCACAAGGGATCCTCGAAACGGGCGTCATGGGAGAGAACCACGACATGGGTTCTCCGATCGAACTCCACCTCGACCTGGTCGGGCCAGCCGACCAGGAGCACATCGGCCTCGGGGAACCTCTCCGGGGTGGTGAAGGCAGGGCGGGCGTCGGCCACCGTCACATGGAATCCCATGCGGCGACCAATCGCACACAATTCCTGGCCGATGTGGACTGCCCCGAAGATGACCAGGTGGGGTCGGGGAACGATCGCTTCGATGAACACGTCGTAGTCGTCATATGCAAGGGTGCGACTGAGCTCACGGGACACGAGGGCGACGGCGTCGGCGGCAACCGGATCCGCGAGCGCAACCGGAAGGCTGCCGGCCTCCCAGCCACGGTCGATATCCAGGAGGGCACTGGCTCCCAGGTCGGGCCCGGCCACGACCGTGGCCAGGGCTCCGAATCGCTCGGCGGCTACGAGGGCGGCCGCCGCATCGAGGACTCCCGTCACCAGGGCTCGATGAACACCTGGATGGTTCCGCCGCAGGCCAGCCCCACCGCCATGGCGTCATCGTCGGCGATCCCGTAGGTCACCAACCTGGGCCGGCCCGAGGAGATCACCTCCTGAGCATGAACGAACACGTCGTTCTCCACGCATCCCCCCGAGACCGAGCCTTCCATGTCGCCGGCGGAGGACACCAGAAAGCGGGATCCGAGCGGGCGGGGAGCGCTGCCGGAGACCCTCACCACGGTGGCGGCGGCAACGTCCTTTCCCTCTGACTGCCACCGGCGCCGGATGTCGAGAGCCTCAGAGAGCACGGGGAAAAGCCTAGGAGTCCTCACGTCTCGCGTCTCACGTCTCACGACTCCCTCACGGCTTGATCGACTCCAGCAGGTCGACCAGCCCCACCATGTCATCGAAGGTGGCAGCCGGGAGGAAGTCGTCGACATAAGGGAGCGCTGCGTTCATCCCCAGCGTGACCGGCTCGTAGCCGGGCCTCCCGGCCAGGGGGTTGAGCCATATGAGCCGGTGCACCGAGCGTCGAAGGCGGGCGAGCTCATCTGCCAGGAGCTCGGGATTGCCTCGATCCCAGCCGTCCGAGATGAGCACGGCCACAGCCCCACCCCGGGTGACTCGCCGCGACCACTCGCGGTTGAACGTGGCGAGCGACTCCCCGATACGAGTGCCCCCCGACCAGTCGAGAACGGCCCTGGCCACCTCGGCCACTGCCACTGCCGGGTCGCGGGTACCGAGCTGGCGGGTGATGCGGGTCAGGCGCGTGCCGAAGACAAATGCCTCCAGCCTCCCGAGGCGCCCGTTGGCAGCGTGGGCGAAATAGAGCAACATCTCCGAGTAGCGCTCCATCGACCCGGACACGTCGGCGATGAAGATCAACGGCCTGCGCTTGAGCTTCCGCTCGGAGCGGGCCAGCTGCATCAGGTCCCCCTCCGGGCCCGTGGCCTGGCGCAAGGTCCTCCGCAGATCAGGGCGATCACCCCCTCGGGATGGGCGGTATCGACGGCTGCGCACCCAACCCGGCTCCCAGAGCATCCGGGAGACGAGGGACCGCAGCTCTCTCACCTCGTCCGGGCTGAGCTCCGCGAAGTCACGGCGCCGCAGGCGCTCTCGGCTGGAAGCCCCCACCGCGGTCGCCTCTGTCTCGACGTTGTCGGGAGCCCCTCCCATCAACCCCTTCCTGGCAGACACAGCCCAGGGCCGGCCCGGCTCGGGAGCGCCGACCCTGATGTCGCCGATGTGCCCTCTGGTGCCGAAGAACTCGACGAAGACCCGGTTGAAGACGGCGATCTCCTCGTGCCGGGAAACCACCAGGGAGCGGAAGGCGAAGTAGACGTCCGCCGGCCGGGCGAGGCCGACCAGATCCGCCGCGGTCGAGAGATCGGCCGCGGTGGAAGATGGCACCGGCAGGCCGCCCTCGCGCAACTCTTGGGTGAACTCGACCAACAGCGATGAGGCGGGCATCGAGCCGGGCTACGCCTCGTGCACAAGAAGCTCGGGGCCCCGCCGGCGAACCGAGTCGACGTCCTCCCGGTACTTCAGGACGACGCCGAGGGTCTCATTCACAATCCCGGCATCGAGCCTGGCCGCATCCAGCACCTTGAGTGCTGACGCCCAATCCAAGGTCTCCGCCACACCCGGTGGTTTGAAGAGCTCGAACGACCGGAGATCGGCCATCGCCAGCGCCAGCTGGCGCGCCAGCCGCCCCTCCAGGTCGGGGACCTTGCGCTTGACGATCTCGATCTCTCGTTCGAGGTCGGGATAGTCGATCCAGTGATAGATGCAGCGACGCTTGAGGGCGTCGTGGATCTCCCTGGTGCGGTTTGAGGTGATGACAACGACCGGAGGCTCTCCAGCTGCAATGGTCCCGATCTCGGGGATCGTCACCTGGAAGTCCGACAGGAGCTCGAGGAGATAGGCCTCGAACTCCTCGTCGGCACGATCGATCTCATCGATCAGGAGCACTGGCCGTCGCCCTGCCGCCGACTCCTCGACGGCTCGCAGGAGGGGACGGGCAATCAGGTAGTCGCGGCTCATGATGTCGTCGACTTCCAGCTTCTCCGGCGTGCCGCCTGCTTCGATCAGGCGTATTGCCAGCATCTGCCGCGGGTAGTCCCACTCGTATACCGCGTGGGCGATATCGAGGCCCTCGTAGCACTGCAGGCGTATGAGCTCGGCATCCAGGCAAGCAGCGAGGACCTTGGCGACCTCGGTCTTGCCGACTCCCGCCTCACCTTCGAGAAACAGGGGACGTCCCAGCCGCAGCGCCAGGTAGACGGCCACCGCCAGCCCCCGATCGGCCACGTATTGCTTTCCGGCCAGCTGCTCGGCCACGTCCTCGATGGATTCGATCATCTGGAGCCGGATCGGGTGACTTCGGACATTTGGGGACAGGCTAGGAGAGGGTCGCGAGTCCAGAGGCTCGAGGCTCACTACTCACGTCTTGGTCGTGAGACGTGAGACTCTCTTCAGCCTGCCAATGCGGCAGTCAGGGCACGCCTGGTGAAGACCTGGGCGAGATGGGTCTTGTATGCGACGGTGCCGTAAAGGTCCTCGAGAATCGGGATCCCGTCAGCCGCCTTGGCCGCTGCGGCTTCGATCGCCTTGCCCGAGCCATCGGTCCCGATCACGGCCTCAGCCACAGCGGTGGCCAGCGTCGGCTTGGTGCTGACGCCGGTCAGCGCCACCCGGCAGTCCGAAATGGCACCGTTCGACTTGGCCACCCAGGCCGCCGCCCCCGCCACCGCGTAGTCGGTGTGCCCTCCCCTCCGGCCGAGCTTGTCGTAGGCCGACGAGCCCTCCTTCTTCGGGACTCTGATCTCGGTCAGGATTTCATCAGCTCCGAGTGCGGTGGTCATGGCGTCGACGAAGAAGTCGTCGGCCGCGATCTCCCTGGTGCCGCCGGGGCCCTGAGCGACCATGGTCCCTCCGAGCGCCAGGATGGCACCGGGCTGGTCGGAGGCCAGATCGGCGTGGGCAACCGAGCCGCAGGTGGTGCCGCGATTGCGGACCTGGACGTCCCCGGTCCAGCCCGCCGCAGTCCGCAGGGCTGCCGGCAACGATTCGGCTCCAGCCGTCTGGTAATGGCGAACCAGCGCCCCGATCGCCAGGTGGTCGCCGCGGTCATCGATGCTGTCGAGGCCCTCGAGCCGGCCGAGGTCGACGACCAGAGCCGGTGACAGCAGGCGGAGCTTCAGCAGAGGGATCAGGCTCATCCCGCCGGCCATGACCTTGGCGTTTTCGCCCGAGAGCGCGGACAGGGCCTCGGCCAGGGTGGTCGGCGCCGCGTAATCGAACTTGCGCGGGTACATCAGTTACCTCCCTTGGCTGCCTGAATCGCTTCCCACACCCGCCGCGGCCGCACCGGCATCTCGACGTGCTCGACCCCGAGGGGAGAAAGGGCATCGACCACGGCGTTGACGATTGTCTGCGCCGAGCCGATAGTTCCCGCCTCTCCGATCCCCTTGACCCCGAGCGGGTTGACGTTGCTCGGGGTAACGGTCCGATGCAGCTCCCAGTTCGGCAAGTCGGCCGCGGTGGGGAGCAGGTAGTCCATCAGCGACGTGGTCAGCAGATTGCCGTCATCGTCATAGATGGCTTCCTCGAACATCGCCTGCCCGACCCCTTGGGCCAGGCCTCCATGCAGCTGCCCGTCGACGATCATCGGGTTGATCACGTTGCCGCAGTCGTCCATCGTCAGATAGCGGCGCAGCCGGACGTCACCTGTGTCGGCGTCAACCTCCACCAGTGCGGCGTGGGCACCGAAGGGCCAGGTGGCGTTGCCGGGGCTGAAGATGGCGTGGGCCTCCAGCCCACCCTCCATCCCTTCTGGCAGCGTGTGCGGTTGGTAGGCCCTGAGGGCGATCTCCGACCACGGCACCGCGCTCTCGGGCGAGCCCGCCACATGGGCGCCGCCTGCCTCAAAGCGAATATCGCTCTCGCTCGCCTCCAACATGTGTGCCGCGATCTTCGAGGCCTTGTCTTTGACCTTCAGGGCGGCCTCATAGGTGGCCGACCCATCGACTGCCGCCGAGCGGGAGCCGAAGGTGCCGACCCCAAAAGGCGACTCGGCGGAGTCACCGTGAGTCACCCTGATCTGATCGACGGACATCCCCAGCTGCTCCGCGACGATCTGCGCCCACGTGGTCTCGTGCCCCTGGCCCGAGGGCCCGGTCCCGATGATCACCGTTGCAGTGCCGTCGGGGTTCACCCGCACCAGACCGGATCCGTTGAAGGCCGAAGGCAGGCCGTAGGCCGACCATGAGAACCCGAGGCCGGTCAGTGCCGAGGGGCCGAACCCACACACCTCCACATAGCTGGAGAGGCCGAACCCCGCCAGCTTCCCCTCGGCTCGAGCTGCATCCCGCTCCGCCAGCATGTCGGCATAGGCGGGCAGCGCCACCAGTGCTTCGAGGTTCTCGTTGTAACGGCCAGTGTCCATCGCGAAGCCGATGGGTGACACCGCGTTGGGGAACGCCTCGGCGGGGATGAAGTTCCTCTTCCTCACATCGGCCCCATCCATCCCGATCTTGCGGGCGTAGGCGTCGACGATTCGCTCGAGGTAGTACATCGCCTCGGGCCGGCCTGCCCCCCGGTAGGCGTCGGTGGTCATCGTGTGTGTGGTCACACAGTCGATCTTCCAATAGGTGGGGAAGCCGTACTGGCCCGAGCCGACGAAGGTCCCGAGAAAGGGGATGGCGACTGTGAAGTTCTGGGTGTAGGCACCCATGTCGGCGATGCCCACGAGCTCGAAGCCGAGGATCTCCCCATCAGCCGTTCCCGTGATGGTCGCGGTGCCGATCCAACCCCGACCCTGAATCGTCGAGTTGGGCGACTCGCGGCGGGTCTCGGTGAACTTGACCGGCCTGCCCAATTGCTGGGAGGCGAAGCAGACCAGCACCTCGTCGTTGTAGACGTTGAGCTTGCAGCCGAACCCGCCTCCCACCTCCGGGGCGATCACCCGCACGGCGTTCGAGGCCAGCCCGAAGGTCTTGGCCAGCGCACCTGCCAGCGCATGGGGAATCTGGGTCGAGGAGTGGACTGTGAACCGCTCGTAGCCGCTGTTCCAATCCGCCACCACCGATCTGGGCTCGATGGCCGTGGGGATCAGGCGCTGGTTGACCATCTCGAGGGAGACCACCACCGCCCCCTCTTGCTCCTTGGCGGCCTTGATCTTCTCCTGGGTCTCGGCGATCCCCTCGGCATTGCCCCAAGGTCCCGCCTCCCAGGTGATCAGGACGTTCGAATCGAGGTCGTCGTGCACCTTGGCCTTGTCGGACAGGGCCTCTTTGAGATCGACTATTGCGGGCAAGGCCTCGTAGTCCACCTCTACCGCCTCGGCGGCATCGGCCGCTTGATAGCGGTTGTCGGCCACCACCATCGCCACTGCCTCGCCAACGTGCTTCACGACGCCGTCTGCCAGCAGCGGCCGGAGCTTTCCGACCGCCACCTGCGCGACCAGCGGCCCAAGGTGGTTGACCTCGGCCGCGGTGTAGACAGCGAGCACCCCGGGCATGGCGATGGCGGCCGTGGTGTCGATCGACTTGATCTTGGCGTGGGCCAGGGGACTGCGGACGAAGGCCACGTGGGCCAGGCCGGCCACCTTGAGGTCGTCGACAAACAGCCCCTTGCCGCGGACCAGTGCCGGGTCCTCGCGCCGCTTGACGACGCCGCCGAGAACGCTGGTGGTGCTCATGCCGACACCTCCTCCCATTCGGCCGGTGGCGGTGTCTTCCCCTGCAACCTGGCGGCGGCGTACTCAATGGCCTTGACGATGTTGTGGTACCCCGTGCAGCGGCAGAGGTTGCCCTCTATGCCGTGCCGGATCTCGTCCTCCGTGGGATCGGGGTTCTCCTGCAGGAGGCCAACCGCCGACATGATCATGCCGGGCGTGCAGTAGCCGCACTGGAGCCCGTGCCTCTCCCAGAATCCCTCCTGCACGGCATGGAGCTCGCCGTTCACGGCCAGGCCCTCGATGGTGGTGATGTCGCGGCCGTCGGCCTGGACGGCGAGAAGGGTGCACGACTTGGCGGTGCGGCCGTCGACCATGACTGTGCATGCCCCGCAGTAGCCGGTCTCACAGCCCACATGGGTGCCGGTGAGGTTCAGATTCTCCCGCAGAAAGTGCACGAGCAGAGTCCGGGGCTCGACATCGGACTGGACGGCCCGGCCGTTCACAGTCAAGGAAACCTCCATCAATCCTCCTCGGCCGACACTGAGGGCCGAAGCTACTCACGATGGCGGGCTGCGTGTCGCCGGGAAGGGGATTGGTCGGCTCAGGCGTCCGGCAGGTCGAGACAGGCGAGCAGGAGCACCTGCATTTGCGCGAGATAGTCGAGTGCCCCGAGATCGGCTGGGTCCAGCTTTTCGTAGTCGTCGTCGGTGTCAACACCGAGCCTGGCGCCGAGGGCGAGCCGTCCCTCGACCAGGACCCGCAAGAACGCTTCGGCCTCCAATCGTGAGGCGACCGTCCCCTCGGCGGCCGCCTCGACCAGGAGGGCAAACGCCGACCGGTCGGCATTCCGCGACGAAACCAGCTCCCCCTTCATGAGCCGCCACCAATCGGTATTTGCCTCGGGATCATCCAGGTAGACGGGCACTTCGAGACGGGCCGCCGCCGGATCCTCGGCGAACGAGGCCACATCGGCCAGGAGCAACGGCACCTGAGCGAGGAACTCCACCTCATCCGGTTCGAGCTTCATGCGAACTCCACCATCGACCTGCTCGAACGGTGGCGGGGGCGGGTCCTCGGGACTCACTGCTCTAGTGTCGCCCACAGACCGTGTTGATGGAGGCGGTAACAGTCCATCTCGGCGGACTCCCGCCGCCCCGACGACACAACGGCCCTCCCCTCGTTGTGTACGAGCAGCATCAGCCTCGTGGCCTCCTCGAGCGGGTGCCCAAAGAGCTTGCGCAGCACCCAGACCACGTAGTCCATCAGGTTGACGGGGTCATTCCATACCACCACGTTCCATGGGACGTCGACCTCTCTGACCTCGTCGGGGACCTCGATCCTGGCGGGGGCGACCATCAGGTGGAAGCCTCCCGCCGGCGGTTGATCCAGTCCTCCAGATCGGCTCGAGCCACCCTCCACTCCCGCCCGAACTTGACACCGGTCAGTTCGCCGCTGCGAAGCACAGAAGTGACCACATAGGCAGACACTCCCATGTAGTCGCAGATGTCGGCCACTGAGAGCCATTCCTTGTCGCCGGGGACATTGATCGGCTCCATAGGCCGATGCTATGCCCGTGCCAGCGCGTACGGTTACGGGTCAACCGGCGGAGGCCGGCATCGCCTCACTGCAGGCGTTGAAGGCATCGGCGTATCCGTCCAGCCCGAACGGAACCTCATCGCGGTCGAAGGCATCGCCGATCCCTGTGAAGCCGGGCACCGGGTCCGGGAACCCCTCGATCCCGTGCGAGCGCATGCACTCGGCAAAGGCCTGCAGGTCGGCGAGCACAGCGGCTGCCAGCTCCGGCCGGCTGGTCAGATCGAGCAGCCCGGCATCAACGACTGGTGCTCCGCACAGCCCCAGCAGCGAAGGCTGTCGAGCCAAGTCGGCCGCCGCCAGCTCGGAGAGTTGCAGAGAGCCGGCGCCGCTCGTGGTGATCTCGGGAGCTTCCACCCCGTGCTGGGCAAGACACTCGCGAAAGGCCGTGATGGCGGCTGCTGCTTCGACCGGTCCGCTGGTGGTCGGCGATGAAGGATCGGGCATTGTGGGGCTCGCTTCCCCGCCCGAACAGGCGGCAACCCCGACCAGCAAGGCAACGATCCATACCCGCGCCGCCATCCGGCGAGGGAGATTACGCCACGGCGGTGGTCGAGCCTCGTGTTCTCCAGTGCCGCCTGCTCCGCGGGGCGGCCGCCACCTCGAGCTGGGACAAGTCCAGCTCGTGGCGGAGCGAGAACAGGGAGGGCTTGGACGGCATGAACAAGCCCGACTTGCTCAGCGCCCTGCCGTCCATGTCGATCAGCACCAGACCGCAACGCTCACAGACATTCCGAGTCATGCCCGCTGCGGCCGACGACGGCGAGAATTCGTGCCGGTCGTCACGGCATCGTTCGAAAAGCCCCACTCCTGCGCCCTTTCCTATCGCCTCCATCCACCACTCTAGGTGGTGAGCCACCACTGAGCGGGGCCATGATGGGCCGACGCCGGGGGTCTAGTCCTCTCCCAGCAACCTCACCGCCACGTCCCGAACCCTGATTTCTCCATCCCTGCCCAGCTCGCGGACGGCGTCGTCCAGCATCACGTAACAGAAGGGGCAGGCCACGGCCACCTCGGTGGCACCTGTCGCCAGAGCCTGCTCCGTGCGCTCGAGGTTGATCTTCTTGCCGGTTGGCTCCTCCATCCAGAAGCGGGCCCCGCCGGCCCCACAGCACATCGCCTTGGTGCCGTGCCTCTCCATTTCTCGCATCTCCCCGCCGCCGGCAGCCACCACTTCACGAGGGGCGAGGTAGACGTCGTTGTGCCTGCCCAGGTAGCACGGGTCGTGATACGTGACGGTGGCGTTGTCTGGCTCCGGGGCCTCAAGCCTTCCCTGACGCAGCAACTCGGCCAGTAGCTGGCTGTGGTGGACCACCTCGTAGTCGCCGCCCAGCTGGGGGTACTCATTGGCCAGGGTGTTGAAGCAATGCGGGCACTGGGTGATCACTTTCTTCACTCCGAATTCGCCCAAGGTGCGGATGTTGTCCGTGGCCAGCTGTTGCCACAGGTACTCGTTCCCCGCCCGCCTGGCCGGGTCGCCGTTGCACGACTCGCGGGGGCCGAGAATGGCGAAGTCGATGCCGGCTCGGTGAAGCAGCCTGGCCAGTGCCACTGAAACGCTCGCATTGCGGTCGTCGTACGAGCCGGCGCAACCGACGAACCAGAGGTACTCCGCCGCCTCGCTCCCCGGCTCTCCGAGCACCCTGACCGGAAAGTCGAGTTTGGCCGTCCAAGCCGCCCGCTGCTGACGGCCAAGCCCCCACGGGTTGCCTTGGTTCTCCATCGCCACGAAGGCCTTGGCAAGCTCGGGCGGGAAGTCAGACTCCATCATCGTCAGGTAGCGGCGCATGTCGAGGATGCGGTCGAGGATCTCGATCCCCACCGGGCAGATCTCATCGCAAGCCCGGCAGGTGGTGCAGGCCCACACCTCCTCGGCGGCGACCCGCTCGAACAGCCGGTCAGAGAGCACGTCGATTCCCGGCGCCAGGCTGACCGGGGGCCCCACTCCGGCGGCCATCGAAGCCACCTCGCCCGTCTTCAGCACCATCTCCCGAGGGTCGAGCGGCTTGCCGGTGAGGTTGGCCGGGCAGACCGAGGTACAGCGGCCGCAGATCGTGCAGGCATCGGTGTCGAGAAGCTGCTTCCACGTGAGATCGGAGACCACCGCTGCCCCGATCTGGTCGATGTCTTCGGCCTCGAGGAGGTTGACCACCGGCCGCATGGCTCCCACCGGCCGCCGCCTCGGGGCGAGGAAGAGATTGGCCGGCGAGGTGATCATGTGGCGCAGCTTGGTGACGGGCAGCACCACCAGGAACGCCAAGAAGGCTGCTGCGTGCACGATCCACGACCCGAGATGGATCGTGGAAGCGCCGGCCGCCGGTACCAGAGCCGACAGGGGATAGCCGACGAACGACCACATCTCGAAGTCGGGTCTCCCTGCGAGCGAGATGCGGGCCGCTTCGGTCAGGAGGCCGGTGACCCCGATCAGGGCCAGCAGCCCGAGGATCCAAGCATCCTCCGGCTTGGTCTTGGTCCTGATCCGGGGAGGCCGCTCGCCATAGCGGCGAAGCGCTGCAAGGGCGAGGCCCCCGAGGAAGAGCAAGGCGGCCGCGTCCAGGATCGCCGAGTAGCCCTGATAAACGACCCCGTGCAGGAACTTGAGCTGGGTCGGGGCGATGTGGTCCAACTCGAGGGTGACCGTGCCAAGGAACAGCACGATGAAGCCGTAGTAGATGGCGGCATGCATGACGCCGGCCCGCCGGTCCCGCATCACGGTCACCATCCCGACCCCGCGGCCAAAGCTGCGAAGCCTTCGCCCCCAGTCTCCAAGGCGAGGCTCAGCCGCCCCCTGTTCCCACGTGCGTGCGCGCCGTGCGAAGAAGAACAATGCGAGGACGACGAAAGTGGCGACCGCTACGTAGAACACGGCCTGTAGCCCTTCCGGGACGTTTTCGAAGACCCGGCGACCGACCTCGGGATCGGGCTCGGCCGGGAGGGTGCCCAGCCATCCGAGGACCAGCGTCCCCAGCCCCAGGGCCACTCCCAGCCAGACGAGCAGCTTCGATGCCTGCGGGCGGCGCGGATCCGACATCGGCGGCGAGGGTAATGACGCACGGTCGGACGGTCGCGCGGTCTCACGACTGGCCTCTTGGGGCCACGGGGTTACCCTCGGGCGCATCGTCACGTTTTCGCTTCCTGACCAAGACGGCAACGTCGTCACCAACGCCGACTTCGCCGGGCGCTCGCTCATCATGTTCTTCTATCCGGCGGCGATGACCCCGGGCTGCACGCTCGAAGCCTGCGACTTCCGGGACAACTATCGGGGGCTGCTGGAGGCCGGTTACCAGGTGGTGGGCGTGAGCCCCGACCGACCCGCCAAGAACGCCAAGTTCAAGGAGCAGGAGGGCCTCCCCTTCCCCCTCCTATCCGACCAGGACCATGCCCTGGCCGAAGAGTTGGGAGCATGGGGCACCAAGACCAACTACGGGAAGTCCTATGAGGGGCTGATCAGATCGACCTTCGTGATCGGCCCGGACGGTGAGATCGAGCACGCTTTCCGCAACGTCAAGGCAAAAGGGCACGTGGCCAGGCTGACCGCCGACCTGCTGGGCGCCACTTCTTAGGTCCCAAGTCTTACGTCTTGCGACTCGAGACTCGAGACTTTCCTAAGCTTGCCGCTCCCAAATAGGCGGGAGCCCAAGTTGTTCAGACGGATCTGGGAGTACATCAAACAACTCTTCCGGGGAGCGGCCGAGAAAGCGATGGATCCGGCCGTGGAGATCGAGCAGGCCATCTATCAGGCCAAACAGCGCGACCAGGCATTGCGCACTCAGGCGGCGAAGGTCATCGCCCATCGCACCCAGCTCGAGGCAAAGATCGAGGACGCCGCCAAGGCCGTGGGCGAGGCACGGGAGATGGCCAAACAAGCACTGCTGAAGGCCGATGCTGCCAAGAACGCGGGCAACACCGCCGACCAGGCAAAGTGGACTCAAGCCGCCCAGGCGATGGCCCTCAGGCTGCAAGGGGCTGAGAACAACCTCAACAGCCTCAAGGACCAGTATGAAATCGCCATCAAGCAGGCGGAGGAGGCCAAACAGGCCGTTGGGCAGAATGCAATGCGGCTCCAGGAACTGGCGGCGAAGCGGATGCAGCTGCTTGGCCAGCTCGAGCAGGCGAAGATGCAGGAAGCCGTGAACTCGGCAGTCGCCTCGATCTCCGCCACGATGGAGAACGAAGCGCCCTCACTGGCGAGGGTCGAGGAGAAGATCCAGAGCAGGCTGTCGGAGGCGCAGGCTCACGCCGAGCTGCGCGAGGCCACACCGGAGGGCTCGGTGGCCGAGTTGCGGGAGGCCATCTCCATCAGCCAGGCCGACGCCAAGCTGGAGGAGCTCCGCAGGGAGCTTGGCCTGGAAACCTCGTAAGAACGTCTTACGTCTTACGTCTTACGTGAGACCTGAGCCGTGAGACCTTGAGACTCTGAGGCCGCGACTACCTCTTGCCGACCAAGGCTCGCGCGAAGAGCCCCAGATTGGCGGGGCGCTCCGCCAGCCGGCGGGTCAGGTACGCGTACCAGTTCGAGCCGTAAGGGACGTAGACCCTCACCGCATATCCCTCCCCGGCCAGGGCCCGCTGCTCCTCCGGCCTGACCCCAAAGAGCATCTGGAACTCGAACGACGCCTGCCTGGCACCGGCCAGTGACTTGGCCTGGGCGATGAGGGCAGGGTCATGGGTTGCGATCGCGGGATGGCATTCCTCGCTGTGCATGAGCTCATCGAGCAGGCGGGCGAATGCCCGATCGACCTCCTCCCGACCCTGCAATGCGACCTCGGCGGGCTCGACGTAGGCACCCTTGCAAAGCCGGATCAGCCCGCCCAGTGGCATCAGCCTGCGCAGGTCCTCCGGCGTCCGATGGAGGTATGCCTGCAGGCAGATGCCGAGGTTGCCGTGCCGCCCCTGGGCGGCCTCGTAGATCGACACGGTGGCATCGGTGTGCTCCGAGCTCTCCATATCGATCGTGACGGTCAAACCGAGCGCCGCCGCATCTATGGCGAGCAGGTCGAGCGTGTTGGCTGCCAGGCCCGGATCGACCTCGAGCCCGAGCTGGGTCAGCTTCACCGAGATGTTGCCTTCGACCCCGGAGGCCTCGATGGCCTGCAGGCACTCGACGTAACCTTGTACCGCCTGCTCGATCTCCTCCTCTTTGGAGACGTCCTCTCCCAGCAGGTCCAGCGAGACGGCGATCTTGCTCTCCCCAAGCGACCGGGCTATCTCGATGGCGGCGCCGACGTCGTCACCGGCCACGAATCGATGAGCGAGTGCCTTGCCTGGTCGGGTGTCGGTGATGAGCTTGCGAACCGGGCCGGCCTGCGTGGTGGCCATGACCAGCCGGGAGAAAGCGCTCACCCGCCTCCCAACTCACGCGAGCGCTGGGCGGCTGCCCTCACGGCGTCCTCCACCAGTGCCCTGAAGCCGCGCTCCTCGAGCACGTGGACCGCCGCGGCGGTGGTACCTCCGGGTGAGGTCACTTGCGCCCTCAGCTCTGAAGGCCCCTTGCCGGTCTCGGTGAGCAGGTGACCCGAGCCGCGAATGGTCTGGTGGACGAATGACTCGGCAATGTCCCTGGATAGGCCCTCTCTGATCGCGGCCTCGGTGAGGGCCTCGGCCAGCAGGAACACATAGGCCGGGCCCGTGCCCGAGACCGCGGTGACCGCGTCGAGGAGGGTCTCGTCCATGACCTGAACGTGACCAACCGCCTCCAGCACGGACACCGCCGCGGCCAGGGCCTCACTCGACACATTGCTCCCGGCCGCGACGCCGGTGACGCCCTCGCCAACCAATGCGGGGGTGTTGGGCATGGCTCGCACGACCTGGCACTCACCCAGGGCCGCCTCGAAGGTGGTGGTAGGCACTCCTGCCGCCACCGAGAGGATGACCTGGTCCGGCTCGACCGATCCCGCCAAGGCGGGCAAGAGGGCGGGAACGTCGCGGGGCTTGACGGCGATCACCACCACCTGGCGGCCCTTGATCGCGTCGAGCGGGTCCAGGTGGATCTGGCAGCCGGTTGCCGCCTCGATTTGCCTGGCTCGGTCCTGGCGACGAGCACTGCCTGAGATCTCGTCGGATGTCCAACCCGCCTTCAAAAGCCTGCGCAGCATGGCCTCGCCGATTGCACCGACGCCGAGGATCGCCACGGTGGGACCACTCATGGGGTCGAGTATATGGAAGGGTGCTGAAGGCGGGACCTGATGACCTCAACGACCATCGCCACCGCGCCTGGGTTGTAGCCCTCGGGGATGATCATGTCGGCATGCCGCTTGGAAGGCTCCACGAACTCGATGTGCATCGGCCGAACCGTCTGGAAGTACTGCTCGAGCACCGATGTGACACTGCGCCCGCGCTCGGCGATGTCACGTTCGAGGCGCCGCCCGAGCCGGATGTCTGAGTCGGTGTCGACGAAGATCTTGAGGTCGAACATTGACCTCAGCCCGGGCTCGGAGAGGACCAGGATGCCTTCGACGATGAGTACGGGGGCCGGCTCCACCTGAACTGTGTCCTCGGATCGCAGATGCAGGGTGAAGTCATAGACGGGCCGGTGGAATCCGACGCCGGCACGCAGCGCCTGCAGGTGGGCCACCAGCAACTCGGTCTCGAGTGAGGCCGGATGGTCGTAGTTGACCCTGGCCCGATCCTCAAGGCTCATGTCGGGCAGGTGGCGGTAATAGGAGTCGTGCTGGATGATGGTCACGCCCGGGATCGCGGCGGTGACCGCCTCGGCGATGGTGGTCTTGCCCGAGCCTGAGCCCCCGGCGATCCCTATGAAAAGCGGGTTGCCCGGGCTCCAACCAACGGGGGACGCCGGCACCAGCCGACGATAACCCCTGCCGATCTCAGCTTCAGTTGCCGCCGCTGGAGGTGCGGAGGCGCCTCATCTCGTCAAGCACACCGCTGACCAGAGTCGTCGAAGGGTTGGAGGCGACCCCTCGGCGCAGTCGGTGGGTGTCGTCATCGGTCTCTTCGCCCTGGGCACGCGGATCGGGCTGTACCGGGATGTCCGTGCTCAGATCGACCGCCTTCTCGAGGGGCGCCTCACCGAGGCGGTCGCGGACCGGCGAGGGCTCACCCTCGGGCCGGGCAGCACCGACTTCGACCAGCCCGCGCTGGAGGAGGGCGTGGACGACTTGAAGGGCCTTGCTGCGACCGCCGCTGGCACTGAGGTCGTCCATCGTGAAGCCCGGCACCAGTGCGGCCAGCGCATCCCAGTCTCGAGGGTCGAGTGTCACCGCGCCGCCGGGAGAGGTGACCAGTGTGAGCACCGAGTCCTCCTTGGCACCCAACCGGCCGACGTCGGCCTCCAGATCACGAAGGTGGCCGACCTCGGCCAGGATCTCCTCGACGCTGAAGACCGTGTCGCCTTCCTCGGCCTCGGCATTGCCGACGAAGAACGAGCCCTCCTGGGCGTCATGGAGGAAGTAGACCGCGTCGATGGCCCCCTGCCTGGAGTCGTTCGAGGCCTGGAGGCCGGACACCCGGCCGCCGGCGATCGCACCCGACAGGAAGCTGACCACGCCGGATCGGGGGCCTTCCACCCTGAGCGTCGCGGTTTTGTCGGTTACCCGCATGATCTGGAGCAGTTCAGGGACGCTCCAGTCGCTCAGGCTGCCGGAAAGGATCATGTGGCCCTCCACACCACTAGTGCTTCTGTATCGGCAGTCGGGCCCAGAAGTTGAGCCGAGGGGCCTCCGGCCGCTCGGCATACCCGGCTAGGTAGTTCTCTTGGCGGCCTTTTTCTTCTCACGGAGGGTGAAGATGTCCTCCCAGGCAGCCACATCTGCGATCGAAGCCCAGTCGGCGGCCCGCTCCTCCCACCCGGGAGGAGTGACCCCCAGCCTCTTGCCGAGCACCCCGACGAAGATCCGGCTCTTGGCCTCGCCGAATCCGGGCAGCGCCCGCAACCTCCGGTAGAGCTCGTCGCCGGTATCGGCCGTCTCCCACAAGTTCTCGGCTCGGCCGTCGTAATCCGTCACGATGGCGGCGCACACCTCCTGCGTCCTCGCCGCCATCGAGGCCGGGTAACGATGGATCGCGGGTGGGCCGCGAAAGACCTCTGCCAGGTCCTCGGGGTCATGGCGGGCCAGAGCTGCGGCGTCCAACGGCGCACCGAGGCGAGTGGATAGGAGGTAGGGGCCGAAGAAGGCTCGCTCCATCGGGAACTGTTGGTCGAGCAGCATGCCGATGAGGAGGGCGAGGCCGCTGCCGGCCAGCAGGCGGTTGGCCTGCTCGTCCTCGGTCCACGGCAGCGATTCGGGCCGGCCCATGTCGGCCAACCTAGCCACCGTATAACCTCCGCCCCATGCGAAGGTCGGGTGTGCGATCGCTGGTCATCGACTGCCCCGCCGTGCATTCGTGATGCCAACCCTCCCCACCCGCATCGATCGCAGCGCACCCGAATTCCAGGCCAATCGATCGGCCATGTTGGAAAAGCTCGCCGAATTCGAACAGCTCCAAGCGGCTGCTCGGATGGGAGGTGGAGAGAAATACGTGGAGCGCCATCACCGCCGCGGCAAGCTGCTCGCACGGGAGCGAATCGAGCTCCTCCTCGACCCCGATAGCTACTTCCTCGAGCTGTCCACCCTCGCAGCCTGGGGGACGGACAAGAACCTCGGAGCCAATGCCGTCACCGGGATCGGGGTTGTGAATGGAGTTGAGTGCGTGCTCTCCGCCAACGACCCCACCAGCCAGGCGGGCTCATCGAATCGCTACTCGCTGGCGAAGACCCTGCGCGCCCAGGACATCGCCAGGGAGAACCGGCTCCCTCTGATCAACCTGGTCGAGTCGGGCGGGGCCGACCTCCCAGACCAGGCCGAGGTCTTCATCAGCGGGGGTAAGTGGTTCAGGAACCTGACCCAGCTGTCCCGCCTCGGGATCCCGACGGTGGCCCTGGTGTTCGGCAGCTCGACGGCCGGTGGGGCATATGTGCCGGCGATGTGCGATTACGCGGTGATGGTGAAAGGCCAGGCCAAGGTGTTCTTGGGAGGGCCGCCTTTGGTCAAGATGGCCACCGGGGAGGAGTCGACAGACGAGGAGCTGGGTGGGGCGGAGATGCACTCCCGGATCTCCGGCCTTTCCGACTACTTCGCCGAGGACGAGCTCGACGCCATCCGCATCGGGCGCCAGATCATCGGACATCTGAACTGGCGCAAACTCGGCTACGGACCGACCCAGCCTGCCGATGAGCCGGTTCACGACCTCGAAGACCTGCTCGGGCTGATACCGGCCGACCTGCGGGTGCCCTTCGACATGCGCGAGGTCTTGGGACGGGTGCTCGATGGCTCTCGCTTCGAGGAGTACAAGCCGCTCTATGGCCCTTCGATGCTCACGGGTTGGGGCTCCGTCCACGGTTTCCCGATCGGGGTGGTGGCGAACCAACAAGGAGTGATCTTTTCGGCCGAGGCCCAGAAAGCCACCGAGTTCATCCAATTGTGCAACCGCTACGACCAGCCGATCCTCTTCGTCCACAACACCACCGGATACATGGTCGGCCGGGACTACGAGCAGGCGGGGATCATCAAAGACGGGGCGAAGATGATCAATGCCGTCGCCAACTCGGCCGTGCCACACCTGGCGTTGATGGCCGGTGTGTCCTACGGGGCCGGCAATTACGGGATGTCTGGGCGCTCGTACAACCCGCGATTCGTTTTCGGCTGGCCTGGCCACAAGGTGGCGGTGATGGGGCCGCGCCAGCTGGCCGGGGTCATGTCGATCATCGCCCGCTCTGCTGCCGCCGAGTCGGGCCGCGAATTCGACGAGGAGGAAGATGCTCGTCGCACCGAGGCGATCGAGGGGCAGATCGGCTACGAGGAGCAGGCCTACTTCTCCACCGCCCGCGTCCGGGATGACGGCCTGATCGATCCTCGCCAAACCCGCACGGCGCTCGGGATCGCTCTTTCCGCGGTTCATTCGGCACCGGTGGTGGGGACCGACCGGTTCGGCGTGTTCAGGATGTGAGGCAGGTGTGATCGAGCGCCTGCTGGTCGCCAATCGAGGCGAGATCGCCCGCCGCATCTTTCGCACCTGCCGGGAGATGGGGATCGTCCCAATTGCCGTGTATTCGGACGCCGACGCCGGCTCGAGGTTCGTGACAGAGGCCGATTTCGCCTATCGCCTTGGTGGGGGACTTCCATCGGAGTCCTACCTGGCGGTGGACAGGATCATCGAGGGGGCCAGGAGGACCGGAGCAGATGCGGTTCATCCTGGATACGGCTTCCTTGCCGAGAGCCCGGCCTTTGCCCGAGCCGTCATCGAGGCCGGGCTCATCTGGGTCGGACCTCCCCCGGAAGTCATCGCCACCCTCGGATCGAAGCTGAGAGCGAAGGAGATAGCCGACTCCGCGGGGGTTCGATCCCTCCCTTCGGTGTCGTCGAAAGACCTCGCCGGTGAGGCTCTGCAATCGGAGGCGAACCGCCTCGGCTATCCGATCCTGATCAAAGCAGTGGCCGGGGGAGGCGGGCGGGGGATGCGGCTGATCGACGACCCCTCCCAGTTGGCGGCGGAAGTGGAGGGAGCGTCATCTGAAGCCGCGGCAGCGTTCGGTGATGGCAGCCTCTTCCTCGAGAAGGGGCTGACCGGGAGCCGGCACGTGGAGATCCAGGTCATGGCCGACCTCCACGGCAACGTGGTGTCTCTGGGCGAGCGCGAATGCTCCCTCCAACGCCGCTTTCAGAAGCTCATAGAGGAGTCGCCGTCACCGGCCATCGACGACGGCCTCCGAGCGCAGATGGGGGAGGCGGCGGTGGCAGTGGCCAGAGCAGCCCGCTACGTCGGGGCAGGGACCGTCGAGTTCCTCCTCGCGGGGAAGGACTTCTGGTTCCTGGAGGTGAACACCCGTTTGCAGGTCGAGCATGGCGTCACCGAGGAGACCACCGGCCTCGACCTGGTGCGGCTGCAATTGCTGGTGGCTGCGGGGCAGCCATTGCCGGAGGAGGCGCTCGATCCGGAGCCGTTCGGGCACGCCATCGAGGCGCGGCTATATGCAGAGGATCCTCTCCATGGCTTTGTCCCCTCTTTCGGCAGGTTCGAGCGCTTCCAGGTGCCGGAGGCTTCGGGGCTTCGGGTTGACTCCGCCATCGAGGACGGATCGGAGCAATCGACGTTCTATGACTCGATGGTGGCCAAGCTGATCGCCTGGGCTCCGAGCCGGGCCGAGGCGGCTGCGCTGTTGGTGGCGAGCCTCGAGCGGACGAGGATCCACGGGCCTGCCACCAACCGGGATCTGCTGGTGCGCCTCCTTCGCCACCCTGATTTCAAGGCAGGACGAGTTGACATCGGATTCCTGGAGCGGCAACCGATCGCCGACCTCGCGGCTCCACTCCCTGATCGAGAGGAGGAGCAGATGGCGGCGGTGGCGGCCGCCATCTGCGCGCAGGCCGGGCGGGCGTTCGGCTCCAGGTTCCCAAGTGGGTGGCGCAACAACCCGAGCCAGCCCCAGCGGGTGTCGTTTGCCGGGGCCCACGGCCCGACCGAAGTCGGCTACCTGTTCCGGCCCAACGGCACGGTGGAGATCGAGGTAGATCGGGTGCCGTGGGAGGGACCGTCCCTGCGCGGCCTCACCCCGGACAGGGTCGGTTTGGAACTCGACGGGCTCTTACGGTCATACGAGGTATCTCGATCAGGGCTCGTGCACCACGTCGACGGTCCGAGCGGTTACAGCCGGCTGATCGAAGAACCACGGTTTCCCGACCCGACCTCGATCGACGCGCCAGGCTCCCTGATCTCGCCGATGCCGGGCAGGATCGCCCGGGTCCTGACCGAGGATGGGGCAGAGGTCGAAGAGGGCCAGGTGCTGGTCGTGATCGAGGCCATGAAGATGGAGCACAGCCTCCGCTCTCCCCACGCCGGTGTGGTTTCGCAGGTTCAGATCTCGCAGGGATCCCAGGTCGAAGCCGGTCAGACCCTGGTGGTGGTGACCAGGGCAGGCGACTGAGACAACCCCTTCTCCAGCCAGGCTCGGGAGGGAAGACCCCGCATACACTCCCCCGGCCTAATGACCACAGCCGTCGTTTTCGAGGAGGTGAGCAAGGACTTCGGTTCGGTCCGTGCCGTCGAAAACGTGGAAATGGAGATCCTCGACGGCGAGTTCTTCTCGATGCTAGGGCCGTCGGGCTCCGGCAAGACCACCTGCCTGCGAATGATCGCCGGCTTCGAACAGCCGACCGTCGGGCGGATTCTCCTGCACGGACAAGACGTGACCGGGCAGGCGCCGTACGAGCGAGACGTCAACACGGTCTTCCAGGACTATGCGCTATTTCCGCACATGAACGTGGCGGAGAACGTCGCCTACGGCCTGATGGTCAAGGGTGTGGAGGGGCGAGAACGCGCCGAGCGCGTGGCCGAGGCACTCGATCTCGTGCGACTGGGCGGTTTCGGCGAGCGCAGGCCGAGCCAGCTCTCGGGCGGCCAGCGTCAACGAGTCGCCCTGGCCCGTGCCCTGATCAACCGGCCGTCAGTGCTCCTGTTGGACGAGCCGTTGGGAGCCCTCGACCTCAAGCTCCGTCAGGCGATGCAGATCGAGCTCAAGTCACTACATCGAGAGGTTGGCATCACCTTCGTCTTCGTCACCCACGATCAGGAAGAGGCCCTCACAATGAGCGACCGTATGGCTGTTTTCAGCCATGGGCGGGTCGAGCAGATCGGGACACCGGCCGAGGTCTATGAGAGCCCGCGCAATTCATTCGTCGCCGGGTTCGTCGGCACCTCCAACCTCATCACGGGAGAGCTGGCAGCTTCCATACGCGGCTCGAGCCGTGCGTTTACCGTGCGTCCCGAGAAGATACGGCTCACGTCACGCGACCGCATGCCCGGCGCGGACGAGGTGACCGTCGATGGGACGGTGAAGGAGGCCCTCTACCTGGGCATGTACAGCCGATACCAGGTCGAGGTCGAAGACACCTTGCTCGAGGTTGCAAGTCAGAACCTCGAGATCGGCCATCGTGACCTGGGCGAGATGGTGGGCAGGGCGGTCAGGTTGAGCTGGAGCAAGGATTCGTGCCGGCCGCTGGCCGACGCGGAGCAGGAAGAGGTCACAACGGAGGAGGAGACCCCCGAATGAACAAGAGGAGATTCGCCACATTGAGCGTGATGGCCGTCCTGGCGGCCGCCTGCACTTCGGGCGGCGGCGAGACAGAGGGCCCGCTCACCGAGGTGGGTGACGGCGAGGGTGCACTGAGCATCGTCGCCTGGGCGGGCTATATCGAGAGAGGCGAGACGCCGGGCTATCCGGAATACGACTGGGTGACCGGATTCGAAGATGAAACCGGATGCAAGGTCTCAGTCAAGGTAGCCGGCACATCCGACGAAATGGTGTCGCTGATGACCGAAGGTGGGGGCCAGTACGATCTCGTCACCGCCTCCGGGGATGCCTCCCTCCGACTGATCAAGGGCGGGACGGTGCAGGAAGTCAACATCGACCTCATCCCCAGTTACGGAACCGTTGATGACCGGCTCAAGGACGCCCCCTGGCACACCGTGGATGGCAAGCACTACGGCACTCCGTATGTATGGGGCGCCAATGTGCTCCTGTACAACACCGAGGTGTTCACCGAGGCACCTACCAGTTGGAGCGTGATCTTCGAGGAGCAGACCCTTGGAGACGGCCAGTCGAACGCCGGAAGGATCGAGGCGTACGACGGCGCCATCGCAATCGCAGACGGGGCTCTCTACCTAAAGGCCAAGGACCCATCCCTCGGCATTGACGACCCCTACGCCCTCACTGCCGATCAGTTCGCGGCGGTGAAGACGTTGCTGCAGGGCCAGCGCGAGCTCGCTTTCCGGTACTGGCATGACACCACGATCCACATGGATGACATTACGAACGAGGGTGTGGTTGCTTCGTCGTCGTGGCCGTTCCAGGTGAACTTGTTGCAAGCGGCGGGGGAGCCGATAGCGAGCGTGTTTCCCTCCGAAGGCGTGACGGCCTGGGCCGACACCACCATGCTGCACTCGCAGTCGCAGCACCCCAATTGTGCATACAAGTGGATGGAGCACTCGCTGGATCCGAAAGTGCAGGGTGATGTCGCTGCCTGGTTCGGAGCGGTCCCATCGGTACCGGCTGCGTGCACCGGAAATGAACTGCTCACCGACACGGGCTGCGCCACGAACGGATTCGACAGCTTCGACAAGATCGCGTTCTGGAAAACCCCGCAGGCCGACTGCTTCGGCATGGGCGGGGAGTGCGTGCCCTACTCGCAATGGGTGAGTACGTACACCGCCATCCTGGGCGGACAATGAGTTGAACCGGGGGGGCGGGTTTCCCCGCCCCCCCGTTCCACCCCCATGGCCTCTCCTGCCACTGCCTCCAGATCGAGATCGGTCCGCTTGTCGGCGAGTCTGGCGCGCCGCCCTCGGCTTCGGCTCGGGCTGCTGCTGGGACCCCCCGCACTGTGGCTGATCGTCGTCTATCTCGGTTCGTTGTTCGCTCTGCTGGTCCAGAGCTTCTTTCGTCTCGACGAGTTCACCGGCGTGGTCGAGCGCACGTTCACACTCGACACCTGGAAACGATTCCTCAGCAACCCGGCCAACTGGGTCACCACTTTTCGCACCGTGGCGATGGCGGCGGCGGTCACTATTGCCGCAGCCATCCTCGCCTTCCCGTTGGCCTACCTGATCGCTCGCTACACCAGAGGCCGATCCAAAGCTTGGCTGGTGCTGGCGGTCATCCTTCCGCTCTGGTCCAGCTACTTGGTCAGGGTCTATGCCTGGAAGACGATCCTGGCGAACGAAGGCGTGATCAATTGGTTCCTCACCAAGCTCAATCTCACCGCGCTGCTCGAAGGTGTACTGGCAACCCCTGTTGTTGGCGGGCCCAGCCTCTCAGCCTCTTACCTGGGTCAGTTCGTGGTGTTCGTGTACATCTGGCTGCCGTACATGATCCTGCCGATAGTCACCGCACTCGAGAAGATCCCCCGCAGCCTGATGGAGGCCTCGGCCGACCTGGGGGCGAAGGGACCGATGACATTCAGAAAGGTGATATGGCCTCTGGCGATTCCCGGCGTGGTGGCAGGGTCGATCTTCACCTTCGCCCTGACTCTGGGTGATTACATCATTCCGCAGATCATCGGCAACTCGAGTCCCTTCATCGGGCTCGCCATCTACGCCTACCAGGGGGTGGCCGGCGACCTCCCCCAGGCTGCCGCCTTTTCTTTCGTCCCGATGGTGATCATGGCCATCTACCTTGCCTTCGCCAGACGGACCGGGGCTTTCGAGAACCTCTGATGAGGGAGCGGGCAGGCTTCGGGTTGAAGGCGACATCCACCCTCGTCCTGCTGTTCCTGCACGTCCCAATTTTGCTGGTGTTTCTCTACGCCTTCACCTCCGAAGCGGCGACGTTCACCTTCCCTCCCCCCGGGCTTACCACCAAGTGGTTCCCGATCGCACTGTCCAACCCTGAGATGCAGCGGGCCCTGCTGCTCTCACTCGTGGTTGCCCTCGTCGCCACCGCCATTGCTCTCGTCCTGGGCAGCCTTGCGGCCGCCGCAGTCTGGAAGACCAAGTTCTTCGGGCGCCGGGCGGTCTCGTTCTTCATCATCCTGCCCATTGCTCTGCCCGGCATCATCACCGGCATCGCCCTCAACTCTGCCTTCAACCTGGCCAACGTGCAGCTCGCCCGGTGGACGATCATCGTCGGCCACGCCACGTTCTGTGTGGCCATTGCCTTCAACAACGTCGTCGCTCGGATGCGCAGGACCTCGACCAACATGCTGGAGGCATCGGCAGACCTGGGAGCGACGGGCACGCAGACCTTCCGGCATGTGCTGCTGCCCCAGCTTGCCCCGGCCCTGGTTACCGGGGGAATGCTGGCATTCGCCCTCAGCTTCGATGAGATCATCGTCACGACCTTCACTGCCGGCTCGTACCAGACTCTGCCGATCTGGCTTTTCTCAACCCTGTTCCGACCGCGGCAGCGGCCCGTCACCAACGTCGTGGCCATGCTGATCGTCGCCATCACCACCATCCCCATCCTCTTGGCCCAGCGGTTCAACCGCCGCGCCGAAGAGTCCTGAGACGACCCGAGAAGGAGACGCCATGAGCTGGAAGCACTGGATCGACGGAGCCTGGGCCGACTCCAAGGACGGCGGCGACCTCAAGGTCGAGAACCCGGCCACTGGCGAGGTGGTCGACACCGTCATCGACGGGACCGCCGCCGACATCGATATGGCTGTTCAGGCCGCCAAGACCGCCTTCTATGACGGTCGCTGGTCGAAGCTCTCCCCCGCGGCCAGGTCGCTGGCGCTCTGGAGGCTGGCCGACCTGGTCGAGCAGC
>DATBMA010000091.1:0-7968 GCA_036555105.1 Acidimicrobiia bacterium | reverse complement strand
GCGGCGCGTAACGTCTTACGTCTTACGTCTTGTGTCTTACGTCCGAGACCGTGAGACCGTGAGACCCTCGAGACCGTGAGACCGTGAGACGACCTCAGTCCACGTTCCAGGTGCCTTGTGACCGGATGAGGGTCGCGAGGTCACCGGGGCCGCGCTTGGCCTGGGCATCGACCAATTGGCGGCTCATCTCAGACTCGTAGGTCGGGCGCGCCGCCGCCCGGAATATCCCGAGTGGGGTGGGGCCGTAGGGGCCGTGTGACAGCCGCGAGAGGGCGAAGGCCACACTGGGATCGTCGCGACCCTCGTCGTGGACGAGAATGCGGGAGGGGTCGATCGAGGCTGTGTCGACCACCCGACACTCACCGTTCTCGAGGATCACTGCCTTTTCCCCGCCGGGGCCGAAGGTGATGGGCTGGCCTTGCCTGAGGTCGATGCGGTTGACGATGCGCTCGTCCTTGCCCGTCAGCTCGATGAAGGCCTTGTCGTTGAAGACGTTGCAGTTCTGGTAGATCTCGACGAAGGCCGTTCCCTGGTGCTGATGGGCCCGTTGCAGAATCTCGGTGGTGTGATTGCGGTCCATGTCGATGGTCCTTGCCACGAACGAAGCCTCGGCTCCCAAGGCAAGTGACACCGGGTTGAAGGGGTAGTCGATCGAACCGGCCGGCGTCGACTTGGTGTGCTTGCCGTGCTCCGAGGTCGGCGAGTACTGGCCCTTGGTCAGGCCGTAGATCTGGTTGTTGAACAGCAGCACCTTGATGTTCAGATTGCGGCGGAGGAGGTGGATGATGTGGTTCCCACCGATGCTGAGGGCATCACCATCTCCGGTCACGACCCAAACCGACAGGTCCGGACGGGTGGCGGCGATGCCGCTGGCGATGGCTGGCGCCCGGCCGTGGATCGAGTGCATCCCGTAGGTGTTCATGTAGTAGGGGAAGCGCGATGAGCAGCCGATGCCGGAGATGAAGACGATCTTCTCGCGTTCCACTCCCATCCCGGCCATGAAGCCCTGCACCGCGGCAAGGATCGTGTAGTCGCCGCATCCAGGGCACCACCGCACTTCCTGGTCGGTCTGAAAGTCGGCGCGGCTGTAGGTGGGAGCGGTCATCTGGCAATCATCTCCAGGATCTGCTCTTCGATCTCGGCCACTTGGAACGGGGTCCCGGCCACCTTCGACAGTCCGACCGCACCGACCAGGTACTCGGCTCTGACCAGCTTCAACAACTGGCCGGAGTTCAGCTCGGGGATCAGCACTTGCGGGTAGGCCCTCACCACCTCGCCCAGGTTGGCGGGGAAGGGGTTCAAGTGGCGGAGATGGGCGACCGCGACCTTGTGGCCCCGCCCTCGCACACGGCGGGCAGCCGCTTTGATCGAGCCAAAGGTGGAGCCCCATCCGAGCAGGAGGAGCTCAGCGCCCTCGTCGGCGTCGACTTGGAGCTGGGGGATGTCGTTGGCGATGTTGGCGATCTTCCATGCACGGCTGTCGGTCATCAGCTGGTGGTTGCCTGGCTCATAGGAGACATCCCCGGTGATGGCCTCCTTCTCCAGGCCTCCGATCCGATGCTCGAGGCCGGGGGTGCCGGGTATCGCCCAGGGGCGGGCGAAGGTGTGGACGTCCCGCATGAAGGGCAGGAACCGATCCGCCGAGTTCTGGCGGGAGGCGAACGGGACCGAGATGTCGGGGAGAGTGGAGAGGTCAGGCAGCTGCCACGGCTCCGAGGCGTTGGCGACGTGGTTGTCCGACAGCAGGATCACGGGGGTCATGTACTTGAGGGCGAGGCGGGCGGCCTCGATCGCCATCTCGAAGGCCTCCGACGGAGTGGCAATGGCGATGACCGGGAGGGGGGACTCGCCGTGGCGGCCGTAGATGGCCATCAGGAGGTCTGCCTGCTCCGGCTTGGTGGGCATGCCAGTTGAAGGCCCGGCCCGCTGCACATCGATCACGATCAGCGGAAGCTCGGTGGAGATGGCGAGTGACATGGCCTCCGACTTGAGAGCCATCCCCGGCCCGGAGGTGCCGGTGACCGACAGATTGCCGGCGAACGACGCCCCGATGGCGCTGCCGATGGCAGCGATCTCATCCTCTGCCTGGAAGGTGCGGACCCCGAAGTTCTTGTGCATTGCCAGCTCGTGGAGGATGTCCGAGGCCGGCGTGATCGGATACGAGCCGTAGAACAGGGGCAAGCGAGCGCACTGGGCGGCGGCGATGAGCCCCCAGGCGAGGCCGGTGTTGCCGGTGACGTTGGTATAGGTCCCCGGCTCCAGCGAGGCGGGCTTGACCTCGAATGTGGTCCTGGTCGCCTCGGTGGTGAAGCCGAAGTTGAAGCCGGCCTTGAGGGCGGCGAGGTTGGCTCTCGCCACCTCGGGTTTGCGAGCGAACTTCTCCTCGACCCAGCTGACGGTGGGGGCCAGGGGGCGGTGGAACAGCCAGGAGAGCAAGCCGACCGCGAAGAAGTTCTTGGAACGGAGCACGTCGCGGCCCGACACGCCCGAGTCGGAGACCGCCTCCTTGGTAAGGGTGTCCATCGGCACCTCGATCAGTCGGTAGCCCGCCACGGTGCCGTCGGTAAGCGGATCGGCGGTGTAGCCCGCCTTGGCCAGGTTGCGCTCGTCGAAGGCCTCAGTGTTGACGATGAGGGTCCCGCCCTGGCGGAGGTCTCGCAGATTGGCCTTGAGGGCAGCCGGGTTCATCGCCACGAGGCAATCGGGGGCGTCCCCGGCTGTGAGGATGTCGAAATCGGCGATCTGAACCTGGAAGGCGGAGACACCTGGCAGCGTTCCGGCCGGCGCTCGGATCTCGGCTGGGAACGAGGGAAGAGTGGCGAGGTCGTTACCGAAGGCGGCCGAGGCATCGGTGAACCGGCTGCCTGCCACCTGCATGCCGTCGCCGGAATCGCCGGCGAAGCGGATCACGATCCTGTCGACTGTTTGTTTGTGGGCTTCAGACTGTTCCAGAGTGGCTGTCTCTTCGGCCACCGTTCGTCACTTCCTCAGGGCGCGGGTTTCTCTCTATCGGCTGGGGGTCGGTGATGGTTGACCGGCCTGACACCTGTCGGTGTCGAGTGTAGGGCGAGCCCGATTTCAGTTTGACGCACTCACCGGAGGCACGGTGAAGCCCGCCCAGCCCTCCCGCTCGAGCCAGGCCGCCACCCCCAGCAAGCGGTCCTCCTGCCACCACGGGGCGATCAGCTGCAGCGAGAAGGGCGGCGACCCCTCGGCGGCATGGGGCAGGGACAAGGCCGGGCATCCGGCGTGGTTGACCAGCATGCTGTACCAGGAGAGGGCGGTCCGGTAGTGGACCCCTTCTATCTCTTCCACGCCGATGACTTTGCGCCTGGCCGCTACCGCAGGGGTGATCAGCAGGTCAACCCTGGTGAAGGAGCGGGCGAACGACCTCGCCAGCTTGGCCCGCCACGCCTGTCCCTCGACATATGCCTCGAACCCAACTGCCATGCTCGGCGCCATCCGGGCTGCGGTGTCCTCCCCGTAGGGCTTGCCCTCGTCCCACCATTTCCGGTGCACCGAGGCGACCTCCGGCCCGACCACGTCTGCCGCCTTCCCGAAGGGGACCATCAGCTGATCGGAGATCTCGACCAGCTCGGCGCCCAGCTCTTGGAGCTCGGCCGCCGCCTGCTCGAAGCTGCGTGACATCTCCTCGCTCTTCGGGGCATCGTCGATCCACTGGCGGGGAACGCCAAGCCGCAGTCCCTTCAGGGGAGAGGGCGAAACCGGCCCGCTCGGCAGCTCCGCCAGGACGCGGTAGGACAGGTCGAGGTCGACAACCGAGGTGGCCAGCGGACCGACGGTGTCGAGGGTGGCGCAGAGCGGGAAGACGCCTTCGGTGGATATCCGGCCGAATGTCACCTTGAGGCCCAAGGCTCCGCACATGGCCGCGGGCACCCTGACCGATCCGCCGGTGTCGGTGCCGATCGCCACCGGGGTGATCCCCGCCGACACTGCCACCGCCGAACCGCCCGAGGAGCCGCCAGGTGAGGTGTTGGGGTCCCACGGGTTGCGGACAGGCCCGAACCACGGGTTCTCGGACGAGAAGCCGAAGGCGAACTCGTGGAGGCCGGTGCGGCCGATGATCACCGCTCCAGCCGCCTCGAGGCTGCCCACCGCCGGCGCCGACCGCTCCGGAGTGTGGCGGTAGAACCCGGATCCGGCGGTGTTCTCCTTACCGGCGTGGTCGATGATGTCCTTCAGGCCGACGGGCACACCGGCCATGGGCCCGAGCGGTTCTCCGGCCTGCCGCCTCCGGTCGAGGTCCGCCGCCCGTGCGAGCGCCCCCTCGCCATCGATCGAATTGAAGGCGTTGAGGGTGGGCTGCAGCCTGTCGGCGGCCTCCAGGGCCCGGGTGATCGACTCGACGGCCGAGATCTCACCAGCGGAGACAGCGGCCGCCGTCTCCGCGCCGGTCATGGGGTGAATTCGACCTGACGGGTGTCGGGCACGATGGAGATCCACTCCCTTCCCGGTGGGACCGTGATCGGGGCGCCGTCGGCGGTGGTGAGGGTAAACGGCACCTCGGCCGAGTCCCGCGACCATGTTCCTTCCACGACTTGGCCTCCCGCGAACACCATCGCCTGCCCAGATCCCACTGTGTGCATGGCAGGCACCGGGCGGCCCGAGCCGGGTGGAGTGGCGGTGTAGGCCTCCGCCATCATCACGACGAGGGCATCCACCGAGACCTGGCCGGTCTCACCGTTCTCGTCCTCCCAATCGAAGGGATCCTCGCCCGACGAGCGGAGGTATGAGGTGCCGTCGTATGTCCACGTGACCAGATCACCCGGGCCAAAATCGACATCGATCACGGTGGCCGGGGACCCGGCGGGGAGGGCGCCGAAGGACCAAAGCGGGACAAGAGGAGGGTCGTCGGGGTACTCGCGGCGATCCGCCTCAGCCCGCAGGAGGGTGGTATCGCCGTAGAGATTGTGGGGGGCGCTGCGGGAGTCGACCCGGAACATGGCCGGCCGGGTGTCACCGATGATGTGGACGCCGTGCGCCATCACACCCTCCCGCACCCAGGCCTGGCCGCCGGAGATGGCGAAGGTGGCATCGAGCGGGTCGAGCAGCTCGCCATCGGTTGGCCGGGTGGAGCGAATCGGGCCGACGTAGGTCGTGTCGGACTGCTGGAAAAGGAGGATGAACCTCGTTATCCCCTCCACCATCAACTCATACACGGCATCTGCGGTTTGGATGCCGGATTGAGGGCGGGCCAGGTTGTGGTTGTCGATCTTGACGGCCAGCACCCTGCGGTTGAGGAGGGCGGGGTCGGCCACCGCCACGCCGTTGATCGGCGATGGGGCGCCTGCGGCGGCGGTGGTGGTCGGCGCTGCAGTGGTGGTGGGGGCGAGCGTGGTCGCAACCGTGGTCGAGGTGGAGGTCGAAGCGGGCGCGGCGGTGGAGGTGGTTGAGGCGGGGCTGCAAGCGGCCAGCGCCAGGGCGACGACGACGAAAAGCGGAAGCGGTCGGAACGCTCGGATGATTCGATCCTCAGGCCGAGGCCCGCCCTCGCACGGGGATGTGGGGCAGTGCCGTGTCCGGCTTGTCCACCGCGATAGCCAGATCGTGATCGTCGGAGTTCGACCGCAGCAGGTAGAGGGCTTCGATATTGACGCCGGCGGTGGCGAGCGAACGGCACAGCCTTCCCAGCTCACCCGGCTGATTGGGCAGCGTGGTGCTGAGGACCTGCCGTTCCTCGAATGAGAGGCCGGCTTCGCTGAGGGCGCGTCGGGCAGCCGCAGCGTCATCGGGGATGATGCGGATGACCCCTTCACCGTCGAGACCAACTGCAGTGAGTGCCTCGATGTTCACCCCGGCCCGGCCGACGGCTTCGGCCAGTGAGGCGAGCATCCCCGGCCGATTGGCCATCCACACGATGAACTCGATCACCGCGGCCAGCCTATCGCACACCCGGAGGCTTCGCGCCAGGGGTTCATTCTCCGCAGCCGATTCCCCCGTTGATGGCCGTAACTACGTCTTCTTGCGTCGTGCCGGTGAGATGGCCGCCGATCAAGTCGGCCCCAGGTGCGTCGACCTGCCACGTCGAACCGAAAACCGGATCCTCAGCGATGGTCACCTCGTCACCGTATGCAGCCTCGAGCTCGGCGACTGTGCTGCCCAAACGGATGCCCTCTTCCGTGGTGATGGAGATGATCGGCGCATCCGGCTCGGCCGGGACCGACTGGCTGTAGTGGAAGAAGTGGCGGATGCCCTCGGGGGACCACTCCGTCTCCCCGTTGGTGAAATAGGCCTGAAGGCTTTGCCACTGCACCACCCGCACTTCGGTGCCCGGACAGGTCCCGAACACGGAGAAGGAGTCGACCCAGTCCGAGTCCTCGTCGGGCTCACCGAACAGTTCGGTGAGCTGGTCGATGGCGGTGTCGGGATCCGTACCGAAGCGGATGTCGCCGATGCCCTGCGGGGTCAGGAAGACCTCCGCCTCGGTAGTGGTGGTCGCCGCCTCGGTGGTGGATGTGGTGGTCTCCTCCACAGTGGTGGTGGTCGACTCAGTGGTGGTGGAGGTGGCGGCCTCACTGGTCGTAGTCGCGGCTGATGTGGAGGTCGTCGACGAGACCGTGGTGGCGGTGGTGGTGGAGGTCGATCCGTCGCTTCCGAACACCTGGTACAGGATGAGCGCGACCAGCGCCACCAGCAGACCGGTCAGTACCCATATGACGATGCGGGCGGTGCGGTTCTCGTCGACCGCCTCCGGGCTCGGCTCGACTGGGGGCTCTGGAGGAGGTCCGGGCGGAGTCACCGTTGCCAAACTAGACCCGGCCCCGACCTAACGTCGGGAAACCGGGTCGGCCAGCAGACAGGTTTCGAGCAGCACTCCGCCGAAGTTGCGACTGTCGTCGCGTGTGGACTCGCGGTTGTCCGACAGGACGAAGACCTCGCGGTCGTTCAGCTCCCACTCTCCATCCGGCAACGTGAGGCCGTGGCCCCATAGGTCTATTCCTGCTACTCCGTCGATCACCACTTCGCCGGTGTCGAGGGCGATCGACTCGCCCGGGAGGCCTACCACCCGTTTCACCATCATCATGTCCGGGTAACGAGGGTGCGGGAAGATGACGATGTCCCCGCGCTCGATCTCGATCACAGGTCCGGCCTCGATCATGTCACCTGGCTGCAGGGCCGGCTCCATCGAATGGTCGGCGACCTCAAATCTCGACCACATCGCGGGCGAGTATGGTCGGGGAGAGAACTGGCCTTGGAGGTGCCGCGTGTTTCAGTCGAATCGAATCCGGATCGCCCATGCCCATTGCGATCTCTTCTGCGGGGTCTACGACCCGGCGCAGGCGATGATCGAGGCCAAGTCGGTCCTCAATGCCTGCACCAAGTATGCGGCCAGTGACGACCCGGTCTTCCGTGACCGTTGCATCCTCATCAAGGAGAAGCAGGCCGAGTTGGTCAAGCACCACCTCTCGGTGCTGTGGAGCGACTTCTTCAAGCCCCATCACCTCGAAGCCTTCCCGCAGCTCCATGACCTCTTCTGGAAGGCGTCGAAGGCTGCCAGCGATGCCAAGAAGTCGATGGACCCGGCCGTCTCGCAAGGGCTGATCGACTCCATCCAGGCGATCGCCGACGTGTTCTGGCAGACGGAGGAATCTAAGACCGCCGGGGTCTACCCACCTGCCTGAAGGAGTCTCACGGTCTCGAGGTCTCGGGGTCTCACGGTGAGACTTCGAGACTGTGTGACTTCGAGACTGTGTGACTTCGAGGCTCTGCCTTAGGCGGCTTCCTCGTCGCTGGAGGTGTCCTTCTTGCCGGTCGCCCGCTTGATGACCTTGTCGCCCTGCGCCTTGGCCTTGTCGAGCAGGTGGCGGGCCCAGGCGTACTCGGTGGCGAGCAGGGCCAGGCCGGGAATGAGGAAGGCGAAGCCCGGGACCACCGGGATCATCAGGCCAGCCACTCCGACCGCGGTGAGAGTTCCACCGACGGCTGTAAGGGCGACCTTTCCAGCCA
>DATBMA010000080.1:0-10889 GCA_036555105.1 Acidimicrobiia bacterium | reverse complement strand
GGCAAGCCACACTGGCATCGAACTGGGTCACGGTGCGTACTCGGGACTCACTCGTCATCCTCCTGCCACTGGCTCCTGGTAGTTCGAGGGTCTCCCACCGGCCATCGAGCCGCTGCCTTGGCCGCGGGGATTGGCAAGCCTGTCCGCAACAATGTGCCCCACGATGTGCTCAGCGTCGCGGCCCGCCCCTCCTACCAGGGCAGAGCTGAGCGAGTAGAGGAACTGCAGGCCCACGAAGAACAGACCGGGCTCTGAATCGATCACTCCCCGCTTGTGCCGGGGATAGCCATTCTCGAGGGCGATCGGAAGGTCGATCCAGGAGAAGTCGGGATCGAACCCGGTGCACCAGATCACATTGGCGGCCTCGACGACACGGCCGTCATCCAGCACCGGGCGTCCATCGTGCACTCCGATCGTGCGTCCCATTCTCTCGATGCCAGCCGCAGCTATGTCCTTGCGTCGGGCTCGGCCGAGGGGAATGCCGCGGGGCGGATTCAGGAAGCGGTCGCGCATCTTGCGCCCGGCTCGGGTCTCGACAGTGAGCCGTGTGGCACCCAGCCACATCAGGGGGGTGATCAAACGGTCGGCGATCGAGCCGGCACGAGTCGGCTCCTGGCCTGTGTCCGGTCCGGAGAGCCACACCTCGTGATCACGAGCGACATCCAACGCGATCTCAGATCCCGAGTTGCCTGCCCCCACCACCAGCACTCTCCCGTCACGTAGCTGGGAGGGGTTTCGGTACTCCTTGGAGTGGAGTTGGACGATCCCAGGGTCGAGGTCGCCGGCGAAATCTGGGATTCTCGGCTTCTGATACGCACCCGTCGCTACTACGACGTAGTCGGCCGTGATCGCGCTGGAACGCGAGTAGACCGTGAAAGAAGCGCCTTCTCTCGAGAGTCGCTCGACCCTCGCCCCGGTGCGAACGTCCAACCGGAACCGTTCGACGTAACTCGCCAGGTAGTCGGCCATCTGGTCCTTGGTCGGATACGTGGAGCGGCGCCCGGGAAACGGCATCCCGGGAAGCCCGTCGTAGGGAGCCGGGGTGAAGAGCCGCAGTGCGTCCCATCGGTTCCGCCAGCTGGCGCCGACTGTCTGGTTCTCATCCAGGATCGTCGCTGGAATGCCTCGTTTGTCCAGGTGATAGCCAACTGCCAGGCCTGCCTGCCCGCCCCCGATCACCAAAGCATCGATGTGCCCATGCACGTCTGCCATATCGCCTTGCGAGGCAGCTCACTCGCATTTCGAACTTACGAGGGCTGGGTGCGCTCGCCTATCGGGAATTCTCCCCACGACGTCAAACCTCGCTGCATGGCGAACAGCGCGGCACCCGCCCGGGTCGACACGCCCATCTTCCGGTAGGCGTTCTGGATGTGCCGATCGGCTGTCTTGGCCGAGATGTCGAGCTGGCGGGCAATCTGTTTGGTCTGCAGGCCCCGCACCAGAAGGCGTACGACTTCTACCTGCCGCTCGGTGAGACCGGCCGGACGCTCGATCGACGGTGCCTCTTCGCCGGCAACCTGGAGGACGGCCGCCACAGCTTCGGGATCGAGGAGGCCACCCCGGGCCTCGTCGAGGATGGAAGCGGCTGCTTCCGCCGCGGGAAGCGCGGGCCGGTAGGGACGAGGCTCACGCATGGCGTGATAGGCGTCGGCCACTGCCAGCAGCCGGGCTTGAGGGTCGAGAGTCGCGCCTCCCGAGCCCCGGTGATAGCCAGAGCCGTCCAGGCGCTCATGGTGGAGGCCGGCGACTGGGATCAAATCTGAGAGTAGGGGCGATCGGGCAAGCACCCGCTCCGAGTGATAGGCATGCAGCCGAACCATCTCCCAGTCGCTCGTCGCCAGCTTCGAGGACTTTTCCCAGACCCGTAGCGGCACCGATACCCGGCCCAAGTCGTGGACCAGCCCGGCACGGTTCACCCGCCGGACGTCCGCGGGAGCGAGCCCGAGTTGCACCGCCGCCCCCATGGCGAGGCTGGCAACCCCCTCCGAATGCCCCAGGGTGTAGGACGATGCGATGTCCGAGAACTCGCCCATGGCCGCGAGGGCCTCGTCGATCTCCAGACCCTCGAGCGCCAGCCACGGCTTGGGCTCGGCTGCCAGTACTGCCTCCCAGGGTGACTCGTGGCTCTCGAGCACATCAGAGTGGAGCACGGCCAGCCTGGCGACATCCGGGTCGAAGGCGGCGCCCGCCCTGCGATTCAAGACATCGACGACGAACGACCGGTCGCCGAGCATCGACTGCACCGTCGCGTCGCGGGCAACGTGCACGATCCGCACCGGCAACGGAATGGCATCTCCTTCTGCAAGCCCTGGCAACCCCTTGCCATCCCAGCGCTCCGACTCGTACGCGAACATTCCCGAGATCGTCGTTGGCAGGCCCAGTCGGTCGGTCAGCATCCGGCCCAACTCGCAGACGGCAGCCACCACCCCCGGAAACCCGAGGAGGAGGCGAGGGGCCCGGTGTGCGAGTTGTCGGGCCCGCTTCAAAACCGGCTCGTCTGGAGGAGCAAGTGCCCGCATGAACCCGCTCACGATCTCGCCACGAGACCCGAAGCGACTCGGCATGGCGTGCGTCATCAATGCGTGGTCCGAGCCGAAGATGTCCGAAGCGATGTCGGCCGGGGCCGTGCATCCGACGTAGAACAACAAGCACAAGTAGTAGGTCTGGGTCGCAGTGGCTTGATCGACCCCAAGCAGGTCGCAGAGGCGCATAGCTACCAGAGTGCTCTGCAGCCCATGCTCCATCGGGAATCCGACGGCGACGTCGGTAGCGAGCGACAGCGACCCGATTATCTCGGCGGTGCGAACACGGTCGGCCGGAGCGGTCTCCGCCATTGCCCAGACACTACGTGCGGCGTAGGCGAGCCTGTTCGTTCACATTCGAGCAGGATGCGCGCCCGGAGGGATTCGAACCCCCGACCTTCTGATCCGTAGTCAGACGCTCTAATCCACTGAGCTACGGGCGCAGGGAGAAGGCAAGGATAACCGAGGGGCTGGTCCGACCCGCCTGGCTCGGAGACAGTCACATGCCGGCGTCGAACTCCTTGACCAGCTTGCGCGGCGCCTGAATTCGCCAAGCCTCGGTGAGCAGCTCCTCCAACTCGTCCTGATCGACGGCCTCGAGCCTGACCAGGACCGCTGGGAACCTGTTGTAATGGGGCTCGGTGAAGTAGCCTCGGATCACTGGACCGTTGTCAGCATCAAGAACGACTGGTCGACGGTCTACAACGAAGTCTCCTGAAATCCCCGTCTCCGAGCCCACAGCCGCACCGTCCCGTGCTGCACTGGCCGGCCGGCAGCAGGTATTCGAATCGTCGCTAACTTGACCTCGTCCCACCCCCATCAGGAGACTCGCTTTGAGCCACCACGACCAGTTGGGTCGCGAAGTCCTGCCGATTCCCGACCCATCCTGGGTTGGCCTGACCACCTATGACGCCAAAGATCCCGACACGCGGTTTCCGCCGATCGACCCGGTCCGTCCCCCGGAAGGCGCTCCCAACGTCCTGTTGATCCTCATCGACGATGCCGGCTTCGGCTCGTCGAGCGCCTTCGGGGGGCCATGCAACACCCCCAACTTCGAGCGGTTGGCAGCCGACGGTCTCAGATACACACGTTTTCACACCACCGCCCTGTGCTCCCCCACCAGGGCGGCACTGCTGAGCGGCCGCAATCACCACTCGGTCGGCATGGGTGGCATCACCGAAATCGCCACCTCGGCTCCGGGCTACAACTCCATGCGCCCAAAGGACAAGGCCCCCCTGGCCGAGATCCTCAAGCTGAACGGGTACTCGACAGCCCACATCGGCAAGTGCCACGAGGTCCCGGTGTGGGAGACCTCCCCTATGGGTCCCTTCGACCGCTGGCCCTCGCCTGGCAACGGTTTCGAGCACTTCTACGGCTTCATCGGCGGGGAGACCAACCAGTACGCCCCTGCGCTGTACCGGGACACGGTTCCGGTCGAGCCCGATCGGACCCCCGAGGAGGGATACCACTTCACGGAGGACATGACCGACCGGGCCATCGAGTGGGTCCGCCAGCAGAAGGCGCTGATGGCGGACAAGCCCTTCTTCATGTACTACGCCCCCGGCGCCACCCACGCCCCCCATCACGTCCCTGCGAAATGGTCGGCCAGGTACCAGGGCAAGTTCGACCAGGGCTGGGATCAGGTGCGGCAGGCCACCTTCGCATGGCAGAAGGAGCTGGGGGTGATACCTGCGGATGCCGAACTCACGGACCGGCCTGCAGAGATACCAGCCTGGGATGAGATGCCGGGAGACCTCAAGCCGGTGTTGGCCCGCCAAATGGAGGTCTACGCCGGATTCATGGAACACACTGACCATCAGGTCGGGCGGCTACTGGACGCTCTCGAGGACCTCGGAATCCTCGACGAAACACTGGTCTACTGCATCATCGGGGATAACGGGGCGTCGGCAGAAGGCGATCTCCACGGCTGCTTCAACGAGCTGATCAACCTCAACGGAGCCAACGCGCTGCAGACGACAGAGTACATGGCCTCCAAAATCGACGAGTTCGGCACCCCCGAGGCTTACAACCACTACGCAGTGGGATGGGCCCACGCCATGGACACGCCCTATCAGTGGACCAAGCAGATCGCCTCCCATTGGGGGGGGACTCGCAATGGGACGATCGTTCGCTGGCCGAGAGGCATCGAGGCCAAGGGCGAGGTCCGCAACCAGTTCCATCACGTGATCGACTTCGCCCCAACGGTCCTTGAAGCCGCCGGCATCCCTGCTCCCAAGTTCGTGAACGGCATACAGCAGGCGCCGCTCGAAGGCTTCTCGATGGCCTACTCCTTCGATAACCAGTCGGCTGACGATGTTCACACGACCCAGTACTTCGAGATGTTCGTCAACCGGGGCATCTACCACCAGGGTTGGACCGCCGTCACCCGACACTCGATCCCCTGGGTAATGGCGGAGGCGCAGGAACTGGGCGACGACGTGTGGGAGCTCTATGGGCCCGACGACTGGACTCAGGCCCACGACCTCGCAGCCGAGCAACCCGACAGGCTCGCCCATCTGCAGCGCTTGTTCCTGATAGAGGCGGCCAAGTACAACGTGCTACCGCTCGACGATCGCCGGGTCGAGCGGTTCAACCCCGAGATGGCCGGGCGGCCCGTCTTGATCAAGGGAAACAGCCAGATCCTGTTCGGGGGGATGGGCCGCCTGACGGAGAACTCGGTGGTGGTCACCAAGAACAAGTCCTATGCCATCACCGCCCAGGTGGTCGTGCCCAAAGGGGGCGGCAATGGCACGATCGTCTCCATGGGAGGGGCGTTCGGTGGCTGGAGCCTCTACCTCAAGGACGGCAAGCCGGCCCACTGCTACAACCTGTTCGGGCTCGAGCAGTTCAAGGTATACGGCTCCGAGCAGGTCCCGGCGGGTGACCATCAGATCCGCATGGAGTTCCAATACGACGGCGGCGGGCTCGGCAAGGGAGGAACCGCCTCTCTGTACGTGGATGGGACAAAAGTGGGTGACGGCCGAGTCGACGCAACGGTTCCGATGCTGTTCTCAGCAGACGAGACCACCGACGTAGGCACCGACTCCGCGACGCCGGTGACAGACGACCTCGACCCGGGCTCAGTGGCGTTCACAGGCCGGGTCAAGTGGGTTCAGATCGACCTCGGCGAGGATGCCGAAGATGCCGACCACCTCATCTCGCCCGAGGAGCGCTACCGCATAGCCATGGCGAGGCAATGAGAACCGATCATGGAGGATCAGACCCCTCTGACGCCTCTGCTCCGCGTCGGGTGGCCTTATGCGGTGGTGGGCCGCGGATCGCGGAGGGTGAGAAAGACTCCGATCAGGACTCCGACGATGACCCCGATGAGAGGGCCGATCCACCAGGTCTCCAACAACAGGAGCCCTAGCGGCAGGCCCAATGCGGCGCCGAGCACGACGGCCATGCCCTCATGACCTATTGCAGCCATCGCTCGCCTCCTTTTCTCTACCGATCGTGGCGGATCGAGGGTCCTGACTGCCAGGGGAGAAGGTCCCCGCCCCGCGGGTCAGGCGGCCCGCAGCTTGGCGCGAGCGACCTCCCGATCCACCCCGAGCGCATCGATCAGGTCGGCGGCGGGATCGGGATGCATCAAGTCCAGGATCGCCGCCAGCAGATGACGCTCGTTCACAGTCCGCTGCTTCTCCGCCTTCGTGTTCTCGATCCCGGCCACCAATAGTGACCGCGCCCCTGAGGTGAAGCGGCTTCGGTGACGTGAGGAAGGGACCACCGGGACACTGCGCTCACCGACCTCGATGCCGATGGCAGCCAGGGCCGACCGGTCGAGAGCCGCGATGGCAGCCTCGGCCTTCGCATGGTCGGTGCTGAGAACCCGACAGGCGAGCGATCCCGGCTCCAACAACAGCCCGAGCAAGAGGTGCTCGGTCCCGATACGGTCCTCACCCGCGGCCAGCGCCTCTTTGGTGGCGGCGTTGAGCACCGCCCTCCTTGCATCTACCGACATTCTCTTCGGCATCACCATCCCGCCTTGCGGTACTTGGTATGGACAGACTGGCGCGAGACCCCGAGGGCGTCACCGATCTGCTCCCACGACCACCCCTTCACACGGGCGATCCTGACATGCTCCGATTCGACGCCCTCTGCCAGCCGGCGCAGCGCCACCGCGGCTCGTAGTCCCTGGGCGGGGTCGTCGGCGCTGACGAATCCACTTATGTCTACCGGCATGATCTGTCAATCTAGGCTGACAAGACCAGCCTTGTCAATCCAGACTGACAGGTCCTATCGTCATCTCGTGGCCCAAGTCGACCTCTATCGGCAGGCGCTCAGAGCCCGCGATCCTTCCGAATGGGTCCCGTATCTGACCTCCGAGTCTGGGCTCCCGGGGCCCAGGGCCAACCTCAGCCTGATGAGAGCGGTGGCCGAGGAGGGGCCTCCTCCCTTGCTCCGCTCCTATGCATTTGCCGACGACGAATACTTGGCCGCCTGCGGAACCGTCGGGCTCGGGCGTCTGATGGCTCAGGGGGACCCAACGGCTGAGGACGAGCTTCGCGGCCAGGCTCAGGACGGGCGGTGGCGCGTGCGCGAGGCCGTCGCCATCGCACTGCAGCTGGTCGGGGAAACTGATCCAGATCGAGCGCTGACGGTGGCCGAGCAATGGGCTGGGCATCCATCGCTACTGGTGAGGCGGGCGGCCGTGGCAGCTGCCTGCGAGCCGTTCCTGGTGGCTGAGCCGGCAGCCGCGGTGCGGGTCCTCGACATGCTCGGGTCGATCACTTCCGACCTTGCTCTCCTCCCCGAATCGGAGCGCCGAACCGACCCGTTCCGGGTCTTGCGCCAGGCTCTCGGTTATGGCTGGAGCGTCGCGGTGGCAGCCGCCCCCGACCCCGGCTTCGACCGTCTGGAGCAACTCGAGAGCATGGACGATCCGGATGTCCGCTGGATCGTCTACAAGAACGCGGGGAAGGCACGGATCCGAAAGGCCGACCCGATCCGCTTCGAGCGGCTGATCGAACGCCTCCAAGGATGAACGGCTAGACGATCCGGCGAGCCCCGTCGGCCGGGCTAACCGACATGAATGCGGGCCGGGTCATCCCCGCCGCTTCGAACGCCTCGCCGGTGGCAGCTTCGACCTCCTCGACGTCCTGCTCAGGGACCAGGCTGATGGTGGATCCCCCGAAGCCCGCCCCGGTGAGCCGGGACCCGATGGCGCCCGCGGACCGGGCAGCTTCGACCGCCAGGTCGAGTGCCTTGGTGCTGACCTCGAAGTCGGCGGCCAGCGATCGGTGGGATTCGAACAAGAGAGGGCCGACCTCGATCAGGCGGCCCGCCCGCAACAGGTCAGCGGTGGCCAGTACCCGCTCGTTCTCGGTGATCACATGGCGGGCACGCCGCCGATCGCTCTCATCGATGTCGATGGCCATATCCAGGTCACTCAAACCCGCGTCGCGGAGAGCCGGTACCCCGAGCGCAGACGCTGCTCGCTGGCACGACTCCCGCCTCGCCGAGTACTCCCCCTCCACCAGCCGGTGCCTGGTCCCGGTGTCCATGACGAGAAGCGCCAAGCCTTCGGTGGCCGGATCCAGGGCGATCTGCTCGGTGGTCAGGTCCCTGCAGTCCAACAAGAGGCAGTGTCCTGCGGTGGCGGCCGCCGAGGCCATGTGGTCCATCGGCCCGACCGGCACCCCCACGCCTTCTACCTCCGCCCGGCGGGCGGCGCTCGCCAACGCCTCCGCACTCAGGTCGACACCGGCGACGTCCGACGCAGCCCGGATCACCGCGCAGAGGGTGGCGGCACTCGAGGCAAGGCCGGCCCCGGAGGGGAGGTCGTCGTCGATCATGAGGTCGAGCCCTACAGCCGCGGATCCACTGGCCACGGCGGCCAGTCCTGCCCGCACGTGGGCCGACCAGTGCGAAGGATCGATCGGATCCCCCAGGTTCCACGAGGCCGCCCCGAACCGGGCGGACTCGATCACCACTCGCCGATCGGAGCGTTGCCCGGCGGCAACGTACACGCCGCGCCCAATGGCAAAGGGAAGGACGAAGCCCCCGTTGTAGTCGGTGTGCTCCCCGATGAGGTTGACCCGGCCTGGTGCCATCCATACCCCCAGCGGGGGGCTGCCGCTCATGTCTCGAAAGCGATCACCTAGGAGCAATGCCGACGGCGACTCCATCAGATGACCTCGACCCGCCGAACGTATTAGTCGGTCAGATCGCCGACAGGCTGGTCGGTCCGATCGCGATGCTCCACCTGGCCGTCAGCATGGAGAGCGAACCTGCCCAGCGACCGGTCATGGACCGGTTCGATGCTCGCCCACGGCCACCCTCCGAACTCGGTTGTCTGATAGTCGTGAATCGCCTGGGTGATCTCCTCAGCAGTATTCATGACGAAAGGACCCATCTGGAACACGGGTGCGCCGATCGGGCGGCCTTGCAAAAGGAGGAATTCGGCAGCCTGTCCCCGGTTGAGGATCGGAGAGTCGGTGCCGCCGGCAATTCGCACCCCGACTCCCCTCTCGACTCGGGTCTTGCCGATCTCGACCTCTGATCCCATGAACATGTAGAGCATCCGATTGATGTCGCCTGGAGCGGGCGGGAGTGTCCAGGTTGCTTCGGGAGCGACCCGGATCAGCCAGATCGCCAACTCCGAGCCGGCCTGCGAGCCCCACGAGTCGGGCGGCGGGGCCGGAGCCACGTGACCGTCGAACGAGCCGGCAATCACGTCGATTGAGACCAGACCGCCTTCCGCCACGACCGTGGGGATCTGCTCCGACCAGAGCATCCGGAAGTAGGGCGGGACCATCTTCGAAACCGGGGGGAGATTCAGCCAGATCTGGAAAAGCTCCAACTCGTTGCTTCCGGCGGAGTCGGTGAGAGGGAACATCTCCGCGTGCTGGATGCCTGCCCCGGTGGTGAGCCACTGGGTGTCGCCCTCCCCATAACGGGCGGTCGCTCCGATCGAGTCGGAGTGGTCGACGTATCCCCGTCGCACAACGGTGACCGTCTCGAACCCGCGATGGGGGTGCTTTGGAAACCCGGGCACCCTCCGCCCGTGGTACATCGACCACCCGTCGAGGTACGAGAAGTCGGCTCCGATCCGGCGTCCTTCCAGCGACGTGTCCGGGCCCTGGTCTAGGTTGCCCGCCGGGTAATGGTCGACGTGGTGGACGGTGAAGAGGAAGGGATCGAGCCCTTGCCATGGGAAAGCGAGATCGACCAACTCGAGAACGGGATCGGCCATGGCCGCAACGCTACCGGCGGTGGACGACAACAAGGCTCAGGGGGCGACCAGCCCGATGCCGCGCCGGAGCCATCCGTAGACTGCGGTCAACGATGGCGGGAGGTTTGTGACCAGCGAAGCCGAGGAATTTCCGGAGTCGGTCGCGGAGGAGCTCTCCGAAGGGGTCGAAGACGAGACCTCTGAGATCGCGGCGGAAACGCCCACTCTTCTGGAGGCGGAGGACGACCGCCCGGGGATCTTTCACCGGATGGCGAACCGCGTCACCGGGACCGTGGTCGACTACGTCAACCCGGATCTGATCCTCGATCAGATCGACATCAATGCCCTGCTGGAGAAGGTCGACATCAACGCGGTTCTCGCCAGGGTGGACGTCGAGGCGCTGCTCGAGAGGGTCGACATCAACAAGGTCATGGAGCGGGTGGATGTCGAGCGCATCGTGGAACGGGCCGGCATTGCCGACATCGTGGCCGACACGACTGGCGCCTTTGCCGAGTCGACCATCGACTACTTCCGCAGGCAGGCGGCGGCGGTGGACAACGTGATCTACTACGGCTTCCAGCGGGTTCTGGGAAGACGGCGCGATCAGCTGCCAACCGGGCCCCGCAGTCCCGGAGTCGGGTCAGCATGAAGAACTCTCGACCCGAACGCGTGCAGATCGCCGGTCACTACGCCGGACCGGTCACCAGGCTCGGAGCGGTGGCCGTCGATTTCGGCATCATCCTGGGTGTCTACGCGGCGGTAGGGGCAGTCGTCCGCTGGCTCATCTCGGTCTTCTGGAAGGTCGAAATCACCCCCGATCGCTCGGAGGTCGGCTGGTGGGTCCTGGGACTGGTGGTCTGGAGTTTCCTGTACCTGTGGATCGGGCTGGGCGTGGCTGGCAGGACGCCTGGCAAGGGCATCGCCGGGTTGCGGGTGGTCGGCAAGAACGGCGACCCGCTGACTTCCGGTAGGGCCGCCTTCCGAGTGTTGGTCTATCCCCTGTCATTTGCCCTTGCCGGCATCGGGCTCCTCGGAGCCCTCTTCGGCCGGCATCGGCGTTGCCTGCACGACGTCATCGCCGGCACCTGCGTCATATATGACTGGGGCGGGCGCACGGCCGAACTGAACACCCCACTCAGCCGGTGGCTCTCACAACATGAGAACGCGGCGCCGATGCTGGCGGCTCCTCA
>DATBMA010000073.1:0-57618 GCA_036555105.1 Acidimicrobiia bacterium | reverse complement strand
CCCGCTGGGTGTCGGCGCGTGGCAGATCGCCACCTCCCCCCTCGAGTTCATCAGCGGGGAGGGAAGGGTGTCGGGGGCGTTGTCTCACCCCAACACGTTCGGCTTCTACCTCGTGGTGGTGATCTTGGGAGCGCTGGCACTCTTGCCAAGCCTCCAACGGGCGGGCCGCCTGGGGTTGGTGGCCCTCGTCGGGCTGGCCGCAGTGGAGCTTGCGGTCACCTACTCGCGCACGAGCTACGTGGCCCTGGCAGCAGGGATGGCCGTTCTCATCGTTGTGGGCCGGCGCTGGGCCCTGCTGGCAGTTGGTGTCGCTCTGATCGCGCTCGCCACTCTCGTGCCCGGGGTAGCCAGCAGGTGGGATGACCTGGGCCAAGCGGTGACTCTGCGGGGAACCCCGGCCAACACGCTGACCTGGCGGCTCGACTACTGGGGCGACGTCCTCGCCGCCTCGGAGGAGAGGCGGGTCACAGGTCTCGGCCTCGGCGTCGTCGCCGAGACAACCGAGCAGCAGCGGCAGCCGCACAACGATTTCGTCCGAGCACTGGCGGAGCTGGGGATCATCGGCCTCCTGGCATACGGGGCGTTCCTGGCCGCGCTCTCCGGTCGCTCCTATTCGACTCTCAGAGCGACCCGCGACCCGGCTAGGCGGAACACGACCTCGCGTGGCCTGGCAGAAGGCTGCGCCGCCATCAGCAGCGCCTTCCTGGTGGGAAGCGTCACCGGCAACCTGATGACGCAGTTGGTGATCCTCTGGTACGTCCTTGGATTCGCGGTGATCGCTGGAGTGGCGCTCCGCCACCGGCCCAATTCCTTGCTGGGGAGGGAAGGTGGCTGACGGAGTGCCCGTGGTCTTCATCGCCGGAACGGGCCGCAGTGGCAGCACCCTGCTCGGAAACGCCATTGGATCAGTGCCGGGGGCGTTCGCGGTCGGCGAGGCCAGGCAGATCTGGGGACGCGGCCTCAGACACGACTGGGACTGCGGCTGCGGAGCCAGGTTCAGCACTTGTTCCTTCTGGCAGGAGGTGATGCGTACCGCCTTCCCCGAGGGCGTCGACATCGAACGCCTGCTGGCATCGGATCGCGCCCTGTTGCGGCTGCGGGCCAGCCGCCGGGCGACGGGTTGGTCGCAGGACCCGGAGCTGGTGCCTGCCGAGCACCGGTACTACCTGGATTCCCTGGCCCGTCTGTACCCGGCCATGCACATGGTCTCGGGCGCCACCGTCCTCATCGACTCCTCCAAGACACCGTCCTATGCCGCTCTCCTGGCCGCCGCCCAGGCCGTGGATCTGAGGGTTCTCCATCTCGTTCGTGATCCGAGGGCCGCCGCATACTCATGGCTGAGCCCCAAGGCGTCACCGGACCGCCGCGGGTCGGAGAGGATGGACCGGCTGGGGGCTGCGAAGAGCGCCACCTTGTGGGTGGTCTGGAACCGGGCTGTTGAGTCGCTGCTTCGAGCCCACCCCGACCTGGCTTCGGTGCGCCTCACATATGAGGACTTCATGGCGGAGCCCCGCCTCTCGCTGCGCAACGCCATCGATCGCCTCGCCCCCGAGCTGGCTGGCGCCGACCTCCCGCTCATGGGACGAAGCATTCGGCTGGTCACCTCGCACACGGTCTCCGGCAATGCCGATCGGATGCGCCAAGGCGAGATCGGCCTCGAGTCCGACGAGCGGTGGAAGCAAGGGCTCAGGGCCCGTCACCAACTGGCGGTTCTGGCGATCGGCGCACTCAGCATGCGGCGTTATGGCTATGGGCTGAGAGTGCATGGCTGACAGCTCGGTGCGCGCAGCGAAGCAGAGCTTCTGGCGAGAGTCGGGAGCCGGCTCGATCGGAGCAGGCATAGCCCTCCTGGCCGGCCTCGGGGTGGACCTCGGCATGGCGCTCATGCTGGGAGCCGACCGGACAACCGATGCTCTCTTCGTCGGGCTGAGAGTTCCACTTGGGGTGGCCGTCATCTTCCCGCCCACCGCCATCCAGGTCCTGGTCCCGATGATGACTGCCTGGAACGAGCGCGGTAGATCCCACCTCAACTCTTTGACCGGGGCGGCAGCCCTCGCCACGCTCGCGCTCACCGCGGCTCTGGCGGGGATCGGAGCGTTGACCGCCGACTGGACGGTCCAGTGGCTGGCTCCTGGGCTGGGGGCCGCCGACCACCGCCTGGCAGCGGAGCTTGCGCAGTGGGCTTATCTGATGGTTCCGCTGGTCGCCACCGCCCAGGTGTTCCGGGCATATCGATATGCCCAGGGCCGGCAGGCTGCCGCCACCGCCCTCCAAGGGGTCGTCGGCGTCACCGTCTTTGCTTTCCTGCTCCTGTTCGGCGACAGGCTCGACGTGCGGGCAGTCGTCCTCGGTTACGTGGCGGGATCGGGCCTCATGTTGCTCGTGGCCTGGCTGACTGCCCGGTCGGCCGGCTACCGGCTGGCCTTCACCCGTGGCGCGCTGACCGAGATCAGAGCCGTCGGCCTCCGTTCGTTCTCGCCGATGGCGGCCTCGGGCGTGCAGCTGGCGACCCGCCTGTTCGAGCAGTTCGTCGCCTCGTTCATGGCACCCGGATCCATCACGATCCTTGCGTACGCCGAACGCCTGGTCAGTGCGGTCGGTGGAACACTGTTCTTCCGTCCAATCGTCACGGTGCTGCTTGGCCGCATGAGCCTCCGCCACAGCCGGGGCGACGTCGATGGCGTGCGACGCCTGGTGGTCGACGGCTTGCGGGTCCTGTCGATCGTGTCCTTCTCCCTGCTGGCGCTGGTAACCCTGGCTGCCCCTCCCTTCGTCGCCGGGCTTTTCGGCATTGGGGACCTGACCTCCGCTCAATCTGGGGTCCTCGGGGTCGCGGTTGCGGTTTACGCCCTCAGCCTCCCAGCCGCGGCCTTCCAGCGAGTTCTGCTGGCCGCCGAGTTCGCCAGACTCGACACCGCTACCTACCTCCTCAACACCCTGTGGGGGGCACTGACGAATGTGGCCGCCCTCATGGTGCTCTTTCGGGTGTCCGGCGCCACCTGGGGCCTGTTGGTGGTGCCCGCCGCCTACGCCATCGCCCAGATCGTCAACGTCTGGCACGCCGACCGGGCTGCCCGCAGATGGCTGGGCAGTCCACTCTGGCCGGGTCGGGAGATGGTGCTGCCGCTGAGCGCCATCGGGCTGGCGGCAGCAGGAATGCTCCTGGCCAGGCAGGAGATCAGCACCTGGCCCGCGGACTACCTGGTACTCGAGGGCATTGCCACAGCTGTCCTGGGAACGCTTGTCATCTGGCTCGGGCTCAATTGGTGGGCACCCTCCGAACTCCGCGAGGCGCTTCGGGTGTCGAGGAGCTAGGCCGAGACCTCGGCCACAGCATCGAGGCGAAGCCTCAGCTGATCACACAGCTCGTGGATCGGTGGCGAGATCTCGCTGATCTGGCTTGCCCGCGACGCCCGCCTCTCGACGTGGCTGATCAGAGCCTCTGTGAAGGGGATACCGAGGAACTCACAAATCCGGGCCATGACCGGCGCCGGATCGGCGATGAACCGGTCATAGGAGACGAGGAGCACGTCCTCCCGGCGGTCGAGGCCATGTTCGAAGAAGATCCGGTTGCGAACGAGCCAGAAGAGGGCGGCGCCATCGAGGGCGGAAAGGCAGCCGGGGTCGAAGGAGTCCAAGAGGGCCGCACTCTCAGGGCTCAACCCATCGAGCTGCCAACTTCGAAAGCCAGGAGACGCGGCCCGCTTCTTCAGCACCCTGAGATTCGAATCACCGAACTTGGCCACTGCCGACCGGGCCCGGCCATCCACCTCCCGGTAGACCCACAGCGCCCGGGCCGGGCGGTTCCACCCGACCTCGTCGAGCAGCTCGACCGCCCTGTGGCTGTCCTCCAGAGGCTTGAACAAGACGAACTCGTGCCGGCTCGAGCCCACGATGCGGGCGAGCACCTCCGGCGGTCGCAGGCGATAGCGCTCGAAGGCCCTCCGGTCACCTTCGTTGTGAACCTGGACCTGTGGGGCCATTGCCAGCCCGTAGGTCACCATGTTGGTGCCGGACCTCTGCGCTCCGAGGAGCAGCACCGGCTGCGCCCGGCCCGGCTCGGTCCTGCGACTCACCCGCCAGGCCAACTTCCGAGCGTCCCGTGGAAGCCGCACCAAGGGATTGAGGTCGTGTTCCTCGAGCAGGTCGGCGAAGCCGTGGGTCCGCGCCCAGTACCAATTGCGTACGACGATGGCCAGGCCCCGGTCGAAGCCCTCGAGCTCGGCCACCGGGATCTGGCGGGGATCCCGAAGCCACTCCCTCCGATGCGCGGAAGAGACCGCTCTGCTCACGGTGCTGGGCAAGTGCTCACGGCAGGATCCGACGCTAGCAGCGCCACTACCGCTGGTGGCAGTTGACCACCAGGAGTGGTAACGATAAGGTTCGCTGCGGTGCGTCGCTGGGGGTTAGGGGGAACAGAATGAGGAAGCGCACCTATACGGTCATCGGCCTGGTCGCGGCCATGGTCCTGTTCCTGGTGCCGGCGACAGTTGCCGGGGCGGCCTTTGCGAAGTGCTTGGGCATGCCGACGACGGTGACGCCGGGATCCGGCGGGCCCGATGTGATCAACGGAACCGATGGCGCCGATGTCATCAACGGCCTCGGGGGTGACGACACCATCAACCCTGGTGGCGGTGACGACACGGTGTGTGGGAGCAAGGGTGACGACAAGGTGTCGTTCAGCTCCGGCAACGACCGAATCAACGGGGGCCCGGGAGACGACGACCTGGAGGGCGGAAGCGGAGATGACCGCCTCGAAGGCGTCGGCGGCAACGACAACCTCCAAGGCGGCAAAGGCAACGACCGCCTCGAGGGAGGGCCGGGCGACGACATCCTCAGGGGTGCCCAAGACAATGATCACCTCCTGGGAGGTTCCGGTGATGACGCGCTCGTTGGCGGCCAAGGGACCGACGTCCTGAACGGCGGAGACGGCTGGGACGAGTGCTGGGACGAGGATGCAGACACCACGTTCCGGAACTGCGAAGTGATCTTCAACGGCTGAGCAGATCCTGTGCGGATCGCAATGATCGGCCAGCGGGGACTTCCCGCGACGTACGGTGGCGTCGAGCGGCATGTCGAGGAGCTGAGCACCCGGCTTGCCGCTCGAGGCCACGAGGTCATGGTGTTCTGCCGTCGGGACTACGCCGAGGCCGCCCCGGACGAGGTGGATGGCGTCCACCTCTCCTATCCACCGACCATCTCCTCGAAGCATCTCGAAGCCTTCGTCCACAGCGGGATCGCGGCAGCTCTGACCATCGGCCAAGGATTCGACATCGTGCACTTCCATGCCCTCGGTCCTGGTGTGTGGACCCCGGTACCGCGCTTTCTCACCAGGGCCCGGGTGGTGCAGACCATCCATGGCCTCGACTATCAGCGCGACAAGTGGGGAGGCCCCGCCAAGCTGGTGCTGCGGGCGGGGCAGACGATCAGCCGAATCGTCCCTGATGCGGTGATCGTGGTCGGCCACTATCTCTTGGACCTCTACCGGGGAAGGCGTCACCTGACGGTGCACGTTCCCAACGGGGTGACCCTCCCGCCACGGGGCAACGACTCCATCCTCGACCGGCTGGGGATCGAGAGCGGCTCCTACGCGTTGTTCGTCGGTCGGCTCACGCCCGAGAAGGCGGTGGATCAGCTGATCCGTGCCTTCAGGCGGGTGCCAGGCGATCACCGCTTGGTGGTCGCCGGGGGATCCAGCTTCACCGACGGCTACGAGGCGGAGATCAAGGAGCTGGCGGCGATGGATGACCGCGTGATCCTGTGCGGCTACGTCTACGGCGGGGATCTGGCCGCGCTGTATGCCAACACCGCCCTCTATGTGCAGCCCTCCCTGGTCGAGGGGGTCCCCCTCACGGTGCTGGAAGCCGCCGCCCAGGGCATCCCGCTGGTCCTGAGCGACATCCCGGCCCATCGCGAGGTCGTGCCGAGCAGCCGGCCAGGCGGCCGTCTGTTCCAAGCCGCCGACGAGGACTCATTGGCATTGGCCCTGAGCCGGGCACTCTCGGCGGAGGCCACAGAGCGGTCCGCTGCCCAGCTCGAGGCAGAAGCGATCAAACGGCGATTCAGCTGGGACAACGCCGCCGACCTGACCGAGTCGGTCTACCGCCAGCTCGTGTCATGAGGGAAAGTCGATGATCGGCATAGTCCACGTCATGGCCCGGATGGCCCCGGGCGGCACCGAGCACCAGCTGCTCGGGATGTTGGAGGCTGCCGTGACCTCGGGCCTGTGGGATCCGACCCTTTGCGTGCTGTCGGACGGCCACCCGTTGACCGAGCGGGCCCGCCAGGCCGGGGTGCGTACGATCGAGATCGAAGGTGGCAGCAGGGCGGACCCCGGCCGGCTGGCCCCCTTTCGCCACCTGACCGCCCCAGCCGACCTGATCCACTCCTCTCTCTGGGGGGCCAATGCCTTCTCCCGGATTGCCAACCTGGGCTCCGGCCGGCCTCCGGTCGTGATCTCCGAACGGGGGGTAGAGGATCATCGAACCCGCGCCCAGCGGCTGGTCGACCGGTCGCTGGCCCCTCAAACGATGGGCTTCATCGGCAACTCGCGTGCGGTCACCGAGTTCATCTCCGGTTGGCACGGAGTCGATCCGAACGACGACCGCCTGGCCGAGATCAGCAACGGAATCGACACAGACATCTTTCATCCCCGCCGGCGAGCGGACGGCTCCGGGTTCGTCAACGTGATCACCTCGGTAGGACGCCTGATCCCAGGCAAACGGGTGGATCGCATAATCGCCATGCTCCCTGCTGTGCTCGAACATGTGCCAGCCGAGCTGGTGGTGGCGGGTGATGGACCCGAGCGGGAGAAGCTGACCGCCATGGCCTCCGGCCTCCCGGTTCGCTTCCTAGGCCATGTCGGCAGTCGTGAGCAGCTGGCGGGAGTCCTCCGCTCTACCCAGGTGCTCGCCATGCCGTCGGCCAGCGAGGGATTGCCGAACGCCGTGATCGAGGCACTCGCCTGCGGATCGCGAGTGGTGGCGTCGGACATCCCCGGAATCCGGCCCTTGGCCGGACCGGGCGTGACCCTGGTCGAGGACGACCCGAGCGCTTGGGTCGCTGCTCTCGTGTCCGCCATCGAGGCCGGCCCCCCCGACACCTCGGTGCCCCACTGGTCGGTCCGATCGTTCGAGCAAGTGGCCAAGGAGCACCTCGCCCACTTCGAGCAAGCAATCGAGCGTCATCGCAACAGGAAGGGAGAAGACCGTGAATAACGCCTACGCCAGGCGGCCGCGCTCGGTGTGGCTGTGGACCCTGGGCGCGGTGATCGTCGTCGGCGCAGGGGTGGCGGCGTATCTCACCCAGCCGCCTCCGCCTACGGAATACCGCGCCACCGCGGTGGTTGCTCCCCCCACTGTGGTCCAGAGCTCGCTGGCCGGGCTCAACCAATTCGTGACCGATCTGACCGAGAGGATGGGCACTGACGCGATTGTCATCCCCGTCCTCGAAGAGGTGCCGCAGCTCGACCCCGAGGAGTACCTGGAAGGGATCGAGGCCAACCGGCTCGGAGCGACCTCGCTGCTCGAGATCGCGTTCATCCATCCGGACAAGGAGGTCGCCCAGCGGACGGTGGAGGCCGTCGCCGGTCAGATCGTCGCCGCGTCCGCCCGCCCGGAGTTCGACGAGTCTGCACACCTCCTGGATCAGGCCGCGGCCAGGCTGGACCAGGCTCAACAGAACCTGCAGACATTCACGGCAGCCAATGAGGTCTATGACCCGAAGAGCGAGTACGCCGGGGCGATCGAGCAGATCAGCGCCATCGACCGCCAGATCGCCACCGCCACCATCGAAGGAGTCGACGCTTCCGCCCTGGAGGTCCTGGAGTCGCAGAAGGCCGAGCTCATCACCCAACGCGACCGCGTCGGGGCGCTGCTCCTCTCGTACGACAGCCTGGCGAGTGAAGTCACCAGGGCTCAGGAAGAGTGGGAGCGCGTCAGCGCCCGCTTCGAAGAAGCCGAGTACGAGTTCACAGTGGTCAACACGCCCGCTCATCTGATCGTCTCCCGCGGGGTCGAGCCGGTCGCGGACCAGACCCCGCGGCTGCAGCAGACCGCCCTGGCCGCGGCCCTCGCCCTTGCCCTGACCCTGGCCGTCCTGGTCCCGCTCGGAATCTGGCTCGCCAACCGGCGGGTGAAGAAGCACCGCAGATCGCTCGAGGCAACACCTTCCATCCGTGAGACCTCACCGGATGCCGGCATCTCGGTCTTGGTCTATGAGCACCAGTGAGGTGCCCTCTCGCGCTCGAGTAGCTGAGCGTGGGGCGCTGGAGGAGGTCGTCTTCATCATGGGTGCCGCCCGTTCTGGCAGCACCCTGCTCGGCACCCTGATCGGGCAGGCTCCCCATGTGTTGTTCGCCGGCGAGCTGACCGACTGGCCGGGTAGGGGAGGTCGCGCCTCGATTCCAAGGAGCGCACCATTCTGGGATGGGATCCGAGCCAGGGTGCCGCTTCCTCCCACGGCAAGTCGACTGAAGGCGGCCTTCGACCACCCGCTCGGGCTCGCCGCGCCATGGCGCCGGGGCGGGTTGCGGGCCGATTACGTGAGGGTGACTCTGGGAGTCCTCGAGGCGGCGGCGGAGGAGAGCGGTAGACCGGTCGTGGTCGACAGCTCTCACTACCCGCGCCGGGCGCGAGCGCTGCGCGGCATGCTCGGCGCAGACAGGGTCCGGCTCGTCTACATGGCTCGCCGGCCAAGTGCGGTGGCGCGATCCTTCAGGTCCACCGAGGACAAGAACGAGCTTGGCATCCAGCTCTACCTCTTCATGGTGGGGGCCCTGGCCTGGCTCGTGTATCTGACGCACCCGCGCCGGTCCCGGGCTTTGATCAGCTACGAGGCCATGGTGGAAGACCCGATCGCCACGGCCTCTTTCGCCCTCGGGTCTCCTATGGACGACATCGATCCAGACCACCTCACCCCACCGCCGTTGTTCATCGGTAATCGATTCGCCCAGGAGTCTGGCGAGATCGCCGTGCAGAGGCCGCCCGCATTCCGGCCTCGCCCCTTGGACCGAGCCACCGACATCATCCAGTTGCCGCTGGCGCTGGCCTGGCTGGCCGGCCGCACAAACCATAGAACCCGACCGCAGTCTCCGAAGCCTTCGCGGTCTCACCAGCTCGGCTAGCGGGCGTCACTCATCCGATCGGCCGGTGCCGGCCCCTGGGTCCCGGGGAAGGCAATGAAACTGAGGAGGAGGCCGACAGTACCGGCCAGGACCGGAGCTCCGAGGATCATGTGGACCGACCAGCCCACCCCCTCGCCCCACACCCCCAGGTAGAGGAGATACAGCGCGAACCACGCCGCCAGCACCGTGAAGACGAGGATGCGGACTTGCCTGGCTCTTCCGGGGTCGGGGCGCAGCACCCCGATCAGGAAGTCGCCTACAACGCCGGCCAGCACCGCCACCGCGATGTACCAGTGGAAGTCACTGATGACCGTCATCATGGCCCCGCTCAGGCCAATGAGGATCGTCAGTGACCCGATCGGAAGCGGGCCGTGGCGCAGGGCGACCAGCATGAACCCGGCGATCAGAGCAGCCTGGATGAGGAGCGAGGCCACTCCGAGGGCTTCACGGAAGAACTCGTCGGTCCAGGCAGGGGCAAAGCCGGAGGCGTTGGTTGCAATCTGCGTGCCGTCGGGTGACCAGGACGATCCGGCCCATCCGTCCTCCGCCCCTGGATGGTTGGTGAGGTTGGTGACGCCGCTGCCATCGGGGTTCATGACGAAGAGTTCGCTCTCGCCGGTCCGGTTGCTGGCGAATGCGATTCGGGAGCCGTCGGGCGACCAGGAGGGAGCGCCGTCGAAAGCCGGGTCGTCGGTGAGCTGCTCGAAGCCGGAGCCGTCGGGGCGGATCACCGCGACCTCGATGTTCTCAGTCGTGTAGCTGTCGAAAGCGATGAGGGAGCCATCGGGTGACCAGGCCGGCCCAGATTCGTCGCCGACGAAGTCGGTTAGACGGGTCGCCTGGCCTCCATCGCGGGAGATGACATACAGGTCGACATCCGTCGCTCGGTCGGAGCTGAAGGCGATCAGCGAGCTATCGGGCGACCACGTCGCCCCCCAGTCGAGGCCCAAGTGGTCCGTGAGTTGCACCGGCTCCCCTCCCCCGGCTGGGACCACGTACAGCTCGGCGTTGTCCTGGCCCTCGGGGTCCTCCGAAGTCGCCGAGAAGGCGATCCACTGCCCATCGGGAGACCAATCGGCATGATGAAAGAGGGCCGAGCCTTCGTAGATCACCTGTTGGCCGGAACCATCGGGGTTCATTACCACCAGGCTTCCGACGTCGCCGGTGGCCATGCTCACCACCAACCGGCCGTCGGGGCCGTAGTCGGGCATCCAAACCTGGTCGGCCTCGAGCAACGGGATCCGGGTCTGGGCGCCATTTTGGGCGTCGACCAAGATCAGGTCCGAACGGGTGGCGTCGACTTCATCCACCTGCTCCGGCCACGTGTCGATGGCGGGGTGGGCGTATTGGGTGAAGGCCGCCATGATCGCCAGCGCCATCGTCAGCGATATCACCCACGGAAGCCACCTCGGAAGGACGCTGGGCACGCCTTTCGACCATGCAGCGCGGACGGGGCCGAACACCATGAACACACCGCTGGCCGCCAGGACGAGGTGGGTGGGACTGAGCAGGGCAGAGACGCTCTGCTCGATGCCGAAGAGCGTGTGCCAGAGAAGATCACCCAGGCCGGCGACGATGAAGAGCCCAGCCCCGATGAGTGATAGCCCATATCCAGCGGGCAGTAATTCCTTCCAGCCGGCGCCTCTCCTGCGGGCGCCGATTGCCTTGCCCAGGAGGATGCCGCCGAACAGCCCGGCCGCGGCGTAGAGGATTGCGTGCCACGGTGTGAAGAAACTCTCATCCACTCGGCCGTGGTTGTGCGCCCACAGGTCGACAAAGAAGCCCCCGACCAGGAGCACCGACAGGATCGACATCCCGACATCGAGTCGCGACGGGTTGCCTTGGTCGGCGTTCAGTACCGATCCGGGAGGGGGAGGGGCCACGGCAGGCATTATGCCTGCCGTGGCCAGGCTCCGACTGCCAGGCAGTCCTCAGCGGGTTGTCACGTAGATGTCCCCGGCACCCGTGCGAGTCGACCCGAAGTAGAGGGTGCGCCCATCAAGGGAGAGGCTCGGCCTGGTCTCCGAGGCAGAGCTGTTGACTGCGTCGCCGAGATTCACCGGCGTCCCCCAACTGCTCCAGAACGACCTGCGGGTAGCGGAGTAGATGTCATTGCCAAGCGCGGGTGTCCGATTGCTGAAGAAGAAGATCTCCCTTCCATCGGCACGGACATTGGGCTGGCCTTCCACGGCGTCGGTGTTCAGCCCCGGTACCTGCTGGGCGGCTTGGAAGCCGTCCCGCCCGAGCTTGCTCACGTAGATGTCGCCGTTACCCGAGCGAGTGCTCGAGAAGTAGAGGACGATCCCCTGAGCAAGGTCCAACTGTGGGAAGGGACTCGCCTCGTCGAAAGCGCTGTTGGCACCGCCCTCGGTGTCGCACTTCAGGTGCCGTACCTCCTCGAATGCCACCCCGCCAGCCAGCAGCGCCTTCTTGCTCTTGAGTTGGGAGATGTAGATGTCGGCGTTGGCCACCGAGCCACAGAACCCCGGTCGGTTGCTGACGAACATGAAGGTGTGGCCGTCGAGCGCCAGCGTCGGGCAGAAGTCGTTCTGCTCCGAGTTGATCGGGGCTCCCACGTTGCTTGCCGGGCCCCATGGGTCCGACTTACTGGCCCTGGTCGAGACCCAGATGTCGATTCCGCCCAGGCCACCCGGTCGGGTCGACGCCATGAAGAGCATCTTTCCGTCAGGGGCGATGAACGGGCATCCGTCCAGGAAGCCGTCCGTGTTGAAGGCCGGGTCGGTGCCCGGCAGGTCCTGGACTCGCTGGGCCTGAGACCACGCTCCCGTCGCCAAGGCGACATTCGACGTGACCGTCGCCAGCACGAGGCCGAGGACCAGCGCAAACCACCTGCGTTGTCTCATTGCATGCCCCTTCTGCATGGATGCGACCCTTGTTGGCCGCACCTCATGGCATACGGGCGGGAGGTTGCGAGATCCTTGCGATGTGGTTGGAAGGACTCTGACGGGGGCGCCGCTCGGGGAGCCACAGGCCGGGACCGGATAGAATCGCCCTCCTTCCAGCGGCAGACGCTGGGGCCCATAGCTCAGCCCGGTTAGAGCGCGTCCCTGATAAGGACGAGGTCCGTGGTTCAAGTCCACGTGGGCCCACCACCGCTGTCGAGGCAGCCGTGAAGGGCCGGCCGTTGTGGCCACGGTCAGCAGTACTCTGCTGATCCGCGCGTGCCAAGGCCGGCGACCGCACCTGGGTGGAAGCCAACGCCGACGCGGGCGCTTGAGCATGCAGGGAAGATGGTCTGCCGAGCCAAAGGGAACCACATGAACGACATCCAGCAGGAGACCGGGCCGATTGACTACATAGTCGTGGAGTGGCCCCCAGGGTCTCCACCGAATGGCAAGGGGTTTCCGCTCCTGGTGGACCTGGTTGACCGCGGGATCATTCGGATCCTCGACCTCCTCTTCGTCCAGACAGACGTTGAAGGGAACGCGGTCGCGGTAGACATCGTCGACCTCGACCTGGACGGCAACCCGGACCTGGCGGTGTTCGTTGGGGTCTCCTCAGGCCTGTTAGACGACGACGATGTCGCCGAGGCCGGCAGAGTTCTCGAGCCCGGTGCCGCCGGGGCAATTCTCGTCTACGAGAACACCTGGGCGGCGCCATTTGCCACGGCCCTCCGGACGGCGGGCGCCCGATTGATCGACTACGGCCGCATCCCTGTCAATGAGTTGATCTCGACTCTCGATGAGCTCGAGTCTGCAGAAAGCTGAAGGAGGAGCCATGGGATTGGTAAGAGGTATGGCACGAACCGCGGTCGTGGCAGGCACGGCCACAGCAGTATCGAACCGGGTTTCACGTCGACAGGCCAATCGCTGGGCTTCGCAGGAGCAGGCGACCTACCAGCAAGAGACGGCGTACGCGCAGGCGCCGCCGCCGCCTCCGCCGCCCCCTCCCCCCAGTCAGACCGACACGCTGAACCAGCTCAAGCAGTTGGCCGAGCTGAAGCAAGCCGGCATCCTCACCGATGCCGAGTTCGAACAGCAGAAGGCCAAGATCCTGGCCCAGTAGCCGCAGGCCGGGCGCCGGCGGGACGGTCGAGTCTCAAGATCTCGTGTGATCGGTCGTCGATCGGATTGTCGGGCTCGAGCTCACCTCGCCCCGCCAGTCGAAAGCCTGCCTTCATCAGAGCCCGCCACGAAGCCCGGTTGGCCGACGAAACAGGAACGATGATGCAAGAAGCAGGCGGGCTCAAACTCCAGACCCGCTCGGCGAACGCAGCGATCATGCGGGCGCCGATCCCGCGACCGACGAGGTCGGGAACGCCTATGAGGTAGTCGATGCTGACCGCTCCCTCCGGTACCTCGATCACTCCCGCCAGCTCCGCCCGATACTCCGGGTAGTCCGCCAACACCGAGTACTGGATCAATCCGATCGGGCGGCCCTCCAACTCCACCAGGTAGTCCTGACCGGGCTCCTCGCCGTCAGCAGTCGGACCGAAGTCACGCTCGACCGCGGCCGGGTCCACCTCGTGGTTCCACCATCGGCGGACATGGGGCTCCGAGAGCCACGCTCCGATGAGAGCGAAGTCATCTCTGGTGACCAGGCGAAAGCTGAACGCCCCGATGGGCTCAGCCTATGGCCCGGCCCACCCTTCCCTTCGCCCCTCGAACGCATGTTCGATTATGCTGCCGGCGTGGGAAGTTTGCGGTGGAACGCCCCCGCCGAGGGCGGGCTTTTCCAGTTGAGCCGCCGCGTCCCCGGGCGAGGCGAATATCGGGGCCTCACCTTCCATGAGGTCGAGTCGCGGACCATCCTCAATCGGGTCCCCGGTACATATCTGCCCTTCAACTGGACCATCAACCCGTATAGAGGATGCAGTCACGCATGCGTCTACTGCTTCGCCCGCCCCAGTCATGAGTATCTCGGGCTGGGCCCCGGCCGAGACTTCGAAACCGAGATCGTGGTCAAGATCAACGCGGTCGAGCTCACCCGGGCGGAAACCGCCCCGGGCCGTTGGGCTGGCGAGTCCATCGCACTCGGGACCAACACCGATCCGTATCAACCGGCCGAAGGCCGCTACAAGCTGACCCGGGGGGTGCTCGAAGTCCTGGTCGACCGGGCCAATCCCTTCAGCATTCTCACGAAGTCGACACTCGCCCTCCGTGACCTCGACCTCTACAGGGCAGCAGCCGGGCAGTCGGAGATCTCAGTCAGCTTCTCGATTGGGACGCTCGATGAGTCGGTCTGGCGCGCGACCGAGCCTGGCACTCCTCATCCGCTACGGCGGATCGATGCAATACAAAAGCTGTCCGAAGCCGGCATCCCCACAGGCGTGCTGGTGGCACCGATCATCCCCGGCCTCTCCGACCGGCCTGATCAGGTGGCGGAGGTCGAGAGCGCCTGCAAGCAGGCGGGAGCGAGCTGGGTTTCGAGCATCCGCCTGCATCTCCGGCCCGGGGTGAGGGAGCACTACATGTCCTGGCTCAGGGTCAACCACCCCGGGCTCGAGAGCCTGTATGAGCGCCTGTACCGGGATCGGGCCTATCTGCCAGGTGGCCGCCGGTCCGGTCAATCGGAGCGGCGCACGGTGGCCACCACCTCCCAGCCGCAGCTGCCATTCGGATGATCGGCCGATGGGCAGGCGCGCCTAGTCGGCCTCGACCTTGACCCCGCGCCAGAAGGCGACGTAATCCCTGATCTCGGCGGCGTCTGGTAGAGGCTGCGGGTAGTACCAGGCAGCCGAGGCGTTGGCATCGCCCGCAACCTCCAAGTCGTAGTAACTGGCTACGCCTTTCCACCAACAGGTGGTGTGGTGATCGTTGCCCGCGAAGAACTGCCAGTTGATCGATGCGGGCGGGAAGTAGTGGTTGCCCTCGACGACGATGGTTTCGTCTGACTCTGCCAACACTGCCCCGTTCCACACGGCTCTGACCATCCCACCAAGCTAATGGCCGGCCGGGTCGTACACTCAAAGGAGTGAAAGCCCGCCCCGTCCTCATCGCCGTGGCCGTCGCCCTGGCCGTCGTCGCCCTTGTATGGCCGCGCCGGCATGGCTCCCAACCCGATATCTGGGAGCCGGTCCCGTTCGAATGAGGCTGGTCGTCACGGTCGAGACAGACCTCGACCGCAGAGTCGTACAGGCACTGGCGGCCGACGCCCAAGTCGAAGCGGTCTTCACCACCGGCGGCTCGGTCCAAGGAGTTCCCACCTGGGACATGGATTCCCCGGTCGATGCCATTTTGGGGCGGGACGAGACCGCTCAGGGACTGGCCGGCAGGGCCGGGGTGACAGCCATCCTCCCCCTCCTCCGAGAGTCCGTCTTCGCCACCCCGGCGGTGTGGGCAGCGTCGCCCTCGGGGCTGGGAGTGGCCATGGCCTCCAGATCGGCAGGCAACCACAAAGAGTTGGCGCTGGCAGCACCGGGCCCGCCGGCCGGGGTCGCTGACCCCAGAGTGAGGTTTCCGCGGCCGATCGGCTCGAGGAGGGTGCGCAATCTCGAAGGGCTGCCCATCCCCGCCGTGCTGGCAGGGGGCCCGGGCCCTTGGGCGGCCATCCTTGTCAAGGGGGGGGACGAGGAGCGTGCGGTCGTCGATGACGACGCCTTCATGCAGGCTGTGACCCTGGCAGCGGCGATAGCCCTCCTCCCGGTTGAAGGGATGGAGCCGGTCTGGAACCGCCCTGAGGCGTATCTGGCCAAAGTCGAGGAGATGGGCCTGCGGGCGTCGGCGCGCAAGCTCAAATAACGGGGACCGGCGTCTCCTCGGTGGGGACGTCCACGGACGAGCCACCGTTGGTCGATGCCGCCGTCCCGGCCGGCAGGGCGGTCCACGCCGGAGCCGGAGCCGGAGCCGGCGGGGCCGGGGGAAGCAGAGTCTCTTCCAGCACGACAAACTCGATGCCACCCACCACGTCGGCCACCAGGTTGTAGACGACAGCGGCAAGCGTCGCCAGCGCGGTCCACACGATTGCCAGGACCGCTGCCCCGAAGATCAGCGCACGGAACATCTGCTCCGTGTTGGCGAACGGGTTCTCACCCTCTTCGAGCAGCGTGATCTTGACCAGCAGGTCCACGATCTTCTGTGGGATTCCGGCGGCATCGACCACCGACCAGAACATGACCGTCCCCAGGACGAAGGCGATTGCCATGACCACGCTGACGATCGAGGAAACCTTGAGAACGGTCCACGGATCGATCTTGCGGATGATGCGGCGTACCCGCCGAACGGTCGCCATAGAGAGGCCATCCTACCCCGAGGGGGGGCAAACGAACTTCAAGCGTCGCAAGGTTGCACGCTCGCACCGCACCTGGCGGCTTGAGACCGGAAGCTGGCGCACACAGGCCAGAACCGGCCGATTCTCAGGCGGCGATCACTCTTCTTCTTGCGGGACGATGGTGTATGCCGCCAACTCGGTGCCGTCCTCGAGGTTCATGACCTTCACTCCGGTCGAGTCCCGCTGCTGACGGCTGATCTTCTCGATCGGGGTCCTGATGCCGACACCGGATGAGGAGATCAGGAAGACCTCCTGACCTCTTTTCACGGCCTTCGCCCCGATCAGGCGCCCCCGCACCCTCGTGAGCTTGATCGCCTTCACGCCGATGCCGCCCCGACCCTGCGCATTGAAGTTCTCGAGGGAGGTGCGCTTGCCATATCCACCGCTGGTGATGAGCAGGATCTCGTCGCCATCCGCAGACGAGCTTGCCGCCACCACCTCGTCGCCCGCGCGCAACTTGATGCCGCGGACGCCCTGGGTCGCCCTCCCCATTGGCCGTAGGTCGGTCTCGGCGAATCGAATCCCCTGACCATCCTTGGTGAAGATCATCACGTCGCCGTTGCCGCTCGTGGTCCGAACCGACACCACCTCATCGCCCTCGTTCAACTTGATGGCCACCAGGGTTTGATTGCGCGAGTCGTATTCGCGGAAGAGGGTCTTCTTGGCCGTGCCACCCTTGGTGACCATCACCAGGAAACGGGCGGTCTCGTAGTCGCGGGTGTCGATGATCGCCTCGATGCGCTCATCTGGTTGGAGGGGCAGCACCGATTGGGCGAGCACTCCCTTGCCGGTTCGGCTCTGACGTGGGATCTCATGGGCCTTGGCGCGGTGAACAAGGCCCTTGTTGGTGAAGAAGAGCAGGTAGGCGTGGGCAGTTGTATGGACGAGGTGCGCCACCACGTCCTCTCCCGCGACGGTGGCCGCCTTCACTCCTCTGCCCCCTCGAGCCTGTGTCTTGTAAGTGTTGGCGGGGACCGACTTGAGATATCCGGTGCGGGAGACCGTGACGATCAGCTCCTCGTCGGCGATCAGGTCCTCCAGGGACAACTCGCCTTCGTCGGGCACGATCTTCGAGCGCCTGGGCTCGGCGAACTTCTCCTTGATCTCGGTCAGCTCGTCCCTGATCAGCTTGCGCCGCTTCTTCGGATCCTTGAGGATCGACCTCAGCTCCGCGATCGACTTCTTGAGCCCCGCCAGCTCCTCTCGCAGCTTGTCCACTTCGAGCGCGGTCAGCCGTCTGAGAGGCATGTCGAGGATCGCGTTCGCCTGGATCTCTGACAGCGCGTAGGCCTCGATCAAACGCTCTCTGGCCTGGCCGGCGTCCTCTGATCCACGGATGATCTGGATGACCCGGTCGATGTCGTCGACCGCGATGATCAGGCCTTCCAGGACGTGGGCGCGGGCCTCGGCCTCCTCGAGGCGGAACCTGGTGCGTCGCTCGATCACCTCCATTTGGTGATCGAGGTAGTGACCGATCATGTCGGCCAGGTTCAGAGTGCGCGGCACCCCGTCCACGAGCGCCACCATGTTCACGGCGAACGTCTCCTGGAGGGGAGTGTTCTTGTAAAGCTGGTTGAGGACCACCTGCGGAACCGCGTCCCGCTTGAGATATATGACGAAGCGGGTGCCACGCCGGCTATCGGACTCGTTACGGGCGTCCGCGATCCCGGTGATCTTGTGATCGTCAACCAGGGTCCTGACCTTCTCGATGACCCGCTCGATCGACACCTGATATGGCATCTGGGTGATGACGATGGCGGTGCGGCCCTTCGACACTTCCTGGACGTCGGCCACCGCGCGTATTTTCACCGAGCCCCGTCCCGAAGCCAGGGCCTCCTTGATGCCGGTGGTGCCGACCAGATAGCCACCGGTGGGGAAGTCGGGCCCTTTCACGAACTGCATCAGCTCTTCCGAATCGGCGTCAGGGTGATCGATGGCATGCAGGCAGGCTTCGATCACCTCACCCAGATTGTGGGGGGCGATGTTGGTGGCCATCCCGACTGCGATCCCCTGTGACCCGTTGACGAGCAGGTTGGGAAAGCGGGCGGGAAGGACCAGCGGCTCGAGCAACTCTCCCGAGTAGTTCTCGGCAAAGTCGACTGTGTTCTCCCTGATGCCTTCCAGCAGACGGGTGGCCAGGGCGCTGAGCCTCGCTTCGGTGTAACGGGCGGCACCTGGCGGATCGTCGATCGATCCGAAGTTCCCCTGTGGGTCGATCAGCTGATGGCGCATCGAGAAGTCTTGTCCGAGCCGCACTAGTGCGTCATAGATCGGCTGGTCCCCGTGCGGGTGGTAGTTGCCCATCACATCCCCAACCACCTTCGAGCACTTGCGGTGGGGAGTTGTAGGGCCGATGTTCGAGTCGAACATCGAGTAGATGATCCGTCGCTGCACAGGCTTGAGCCCATCCCTGACATCCGGCAGGGCTCGGGAGACGATGACCGACACCGCGTAGTCGATGAAGGCTTGCTCCATCTCGTCGTTGATGTCGACCGACCGATGTCCCTGCTCGGGTTGCTCCATCGTCATGTCAGATGTCCAAGAAGCGGACGTCCTTGGCGTTGTGCTGAATGAAGGCCTTGCGCTCGGCGACGTCCTCGCCCATCAACGTCGAGAAGACCTCCTCGGCGCGGGCGGCATCCTCCATCTCCACGCGTAGGAGGGTGCGGGTCTCCGGGTTCATCGTGGTGTCCCACAGCTCGTCCGGGTTCATCTCGCTGAGTCCCTTGAAGCGGGTGGGCCTCACCTTGGGGTGATCCTTGCGGAACTCCTCGAGGGCGGAGTCATCCTTCAGATAGTGGACCTTGGTGCCCACCTTCACTCGATAGAGCGGTGGCTGGGCGACGTAGACATAGCCGGCCTCGATCAGCCCTCGCATGTGACGGAACAGGAGGGTGAGGATCAGGGTGCGGATATGGGCACCGTCGACATCGGCGTCGGCCAGAGCCACGACCTTGTGATATCGGGCCTTGTCGACATCGAACTCGTCTCCGATGCCGGTGCCTATGGCGGTGATCAGGTCCTGGATCTCGGTGTTCTGCAGGGCCTTCGCCAGCCGCGCCTTCTCGACGTTCAGGATCTTTCCCCTGATGGGTAGCACCGCCTGGGTTTCGGAGTTTCGGGCTTGCTTGGCGGGCCCGGCGGCGGACTTCCCCTCGACGATGAACAATTCCGCCTGGTCCGGATCCCGATTCGAGCAGTCGGCCAGCTTGTCGGGCAACCCCCCGGACTCGAGACCGGACTTGCGCCTCGTGAGCTCCCGGGCCTTCCTGGCAGCTTCCCTCGCCTTGGAGGCCAAGATGCACTTGTCAACGATCCGCCTGGCCTCCGGGCCGTAACGCTCGAACCACTCGGGAACCGCGCGGTTGAGGGCTTTCTCGACATAGGAGCGGATCTCGGTGTTGCCGAGCTTGGTCTTGGTCTGCCCCTCGAATTGCGGGTTCTTCACACGCACCGAGAGCACCGCCGTCAACCCCTCCCGGATGTCCTCACCGGTGAGGTTCTCGTCCTTCTCCTTCAGAAGGTTCTTCTGCCTGGCGAAGGCGTTCACCGCATTGGTCAGTGCCTTGCGGAAACCCTCCTCATGGGTGCCGCCCTCATGGGTGTTGATGTTGTTGGCAAACGAGAGGATCGACTCCGTGTACGAGGCCGTCCACTGCATTCCCAACTCCAACTCGGCCTCGTCCCCGGTGTCCACCACCTCGATCACGTGCGGGTGCATCGGCTCACGGTTGGCGTTGAGGTGCTTGACGAAGTCAACCAGCCCGCCCTTGTACATGAACGTCTCGGAGGTCTCGGTTCGCTCGTCGGTGAGAACGATCTCCAGGCCCCGATTGAGATATGCCAGTTCGCGCAGGCGGGATACCACCGTGTCGTAGTCGAACGAGGTTCCCTCGACGAAGACCTCCGGGTCGGGCCAGAACGAGATCGTGGTGCCGGTCCCCCGCTTCCATGGCTTCACCTTGACGACCTTGGCGACCGGCTTGCCTCGTTCGAAGGACTGGGCCCATAGGTGCCCCTCCCTCCGCACTTCTGCGTCGAGCCGGGAAGAGAGTGCGTTCACCACCGACACCCCCACTCCGTGCAGGCCGCCCGACACCGTGTACGCCCCTTGCTCGAACTTGCCGCCGGCGTGGAGGGTCACCAGGACGGTGGTGAGGGCGGAGGTCTTGGTCTTGGGATGGATGTCTACCGGGATTCCACGCCCGTTGTCAGACACCTTGCAGCCACCGTCGGCGAGCAACTCCACCTCGACCTTGGTGCAAAAGCCGGCCATCGCCTCGTCCACCGCGTTGTCGACCACCTCCCAGATGAGATGGTGGAGACCGCGGGGGCCGGTGGTGCCGATGTACATGCCGGGCCGGCGACGAACCGCCTCCAAACCCTCGAGAACGGTGATGTCGCGGGCCTCATAAGAGGAGTTGCCGTTGGTGGCGGTCACCCTGGTCCTTCACGAGAAGCGGCGGCCCTGCGCCGCCGCCTTACAGACTTGTAAGTATACCTGACGGCGGGGGTCACTCCTACCACCCCGACACCCCGAAAACCCCCGTCCCGATTGGAGATTCGGACCCCAAGGGGAGCCTCGGGCCCCGGCGTCTCACGTCTGTCGGTCCGGGCCTCTTTCGGGGGTGGGGCTCAGGTCGTTTTTGGGGCCTGCACCCTGATCGACTCGACCACTCCCGGCCCGAATCTGTTGTCGATCCGCTCTTGCAGATCCCCCACCGAGTAGCGGAGGAACGACACCAAGGAGGCCGACTCGGCCTCCACCACCAGCTCTCCCTCCCGCAGGCGGAGAGGACGGCTCCGCCCGCTCCACCGATCACCTGCCAATGCGTCCCACTCGGCCTGCAAGACCTCAAAGCGCTCAGGGGACTCGAGCCCCATGCCCTGCAGAACTCGTCGCAAGGAGTCGGAGAGCCGCTCGGGGTCGCCCGTCACGACACCAGCCCCCCGGTGACGGCCCAGATCTTCCCGACGATCGGCACGTCCTCGGGATGGGCGGTGGTGATGAGGGTCTGCGAGGGCAACAGACCGGAGGCGAGAGCCTTGCCCCGCGCGCCATCGAGCTCCGAAAAGACATCGTCGAGCAACAACAGAGGGGCGGCACCGGCCAGCTCGGCAATGGCCCGCTGCAGGCCGAGGCGGAGTGACAGTGCCAGGGTCCGCTGTTCTCCCTGACTGGCATGGAATCTCGAGTCCGCCCCATCCAGCAACAGGACCGGGTCGTCCCGATGGGGGCCGAAACCGGTGGCACGCCGGTCACGGTCGGTTTGGCGGCCGCTCTCGAGCGCACGGCTCAGGGCATCTGCCCACTCGGCTGCCGTCACCCCCGGATCGAGGCTCCCGCCCCACGACGACCCGTATGCCCACTCCACCCGCGCCGGGCTCTCCGAGATGTGGCGATAAGCCTCCTCAACGAAGCCGGTGGTGGCCGCGATCATCCGGGCCCGGCGGGCCATCACCTTTGCACCGGCCTGCGCCAGCCTGGCATCCCACACCGCGAGCGAGGCTTCGTCGAACACCCCGGTGCGCAGCAACGCGTTCCGCTGACGGAGGGCTCGGTCCATCTCGGCCTGGTCCAGCGCTGCCACCGGCCACAGCTGGATTGATGACTCGTCCAGGTAGTCGCGACGGGATCCGGGTCCGCCTTTGACAAGGTCGAGGTCTTCGGGGACGAAGGTGACCAGCCGCACGGCTTCGACCAGGTCGGCCAATCGGCTTCTCGCCCCGTTCAACCTCAGCACCTTGCCGCCCCGGCGCTTCACCTCGGCCTCGACCAGTGTGGAAGACGACAGGGTCGTGAACTCGCCCCGGAGGATGGCCGACTCGGCGCCGTCGGACACCAGCGCCTCGTCCGGTGCCCCTCGAAACGACCTCTGCGACCCGAGAAACGCCACCGCTTCCAGCACATTGGTCTTTCCGGCCCCGTTGTCGCCTACGAGCAGGTTCACTCCGGGGTCGGGGTGCCAGTTCAGCCTCTGATACGAGCGGAAGTGGCTGAGCTCAATCCAGTCGAGAGCCATCCAACTGAGGTCAGACTCTGACCGGCATCAGCAGATAGAGGAAGCCCTCGTCCCCTTCTCCATCGATCACCGCCGGCTTCAGGCCGTCGATGACACGAACGCGCACCTTGTCACCCGGCACGGCCGCCACCCCATCAGCCAGATAGCGCGGGTTGAAGGCGATCAGCACTTCCTCCGGCCCGGTGAACTGGCCGTCGAGGTGCTCGGCCTCACCGCCGACATCCTGGCGGGTGACATTCACCTCGACCCCACCGTCGGTGAGCTTCATTCGCACCGGGATGTGGTCCTCCGCCACCAGGGAGACCCGGCCCAAGGCGTCGAGCACCTCATCCTTGCCGATGATGACCTGCCCGGGATAGTTCTCAGGGAGCAAGCTCCGATACGGAGGGAACTTGCCCTCGATCAGCCGGATGCGAAGGGTCCCGCGATCCGAGCTGAACACGGCCTCCCGATCCAGGATGCCGACCGTGACCTTCGCCGCCCCGATCGCCCGGGGCAGCTCCCGCAGGCCCCGCGCCGGCACCAGTCCCTGGCTTTCCACGCCCACCCCGGCCAGGTCTCGCACGGCCAGCCGGTACGAGTCGGTGGCCACCAACCTCACTCCCCCATCGGTGGGCTCGAACAGGACCCCGGTGAGAATCGGCCTCGCGCTGTCGCCGGACGCGGCCACCGCCACCTGGCCGATCGCCTGCGCCAACTCGTCACCGTCGACCTCCACGCCGCCGGCCGGGGCATCATCCAGAGTCGGGAAGTCCTCGAGCGCCAGCGGCCGCAGGGTGAACCTCGGTCCCTTGCCGACGATCTCGACCTCCCCATCCTCCGCCCCGATCGTCACCGGCCCAACCGGCAGTTTTCGCACCGCCTCGGTCAGCAGGCGGCCCGGGATCACGACCTTTCCCTCCTGAAGGACCTCGACATCCACGCTGGTCCGCACCGTCATCTCGAGATCGGTCCCGGTCACCGTGAGCCTCGACCCCTGGGCCTCGCACAACACCCCCTGCAGCACTGGCAGGGCCGTTCTCTGCGCCACTGCCCGACTCGCCCGAGTGAACGCATCGGCGAGGTCGTCGCGGTCTGCTCGAATTCTCACAACGTCTTCTTCCTCTCCTGGTTTATCTGTATTGAAGAGTATTAGTAAGTAGTAGGGGCTTCTGAAATGTGGATAAGCGGCTGATCGGGCAAGGGTGACGGTCGATTTCCCTGGGGATGGCGATGTTGAGAAATACCGGGTTGTACCCAGGGGCGCCCGGCGGGATGGCGGGGGCTGGGGATGACCTTCATGATTTCCGCAGGCCCTGGGAGAGGCCGGTCACCTTGTCGAAGACCGCCCGGTCGCTTCGCAGGATCCTCTTCACCTTGTCGATCGAGTGGATCACCGTCGTGTGGTCGCGTCCGCCGAAATAGGAGCCGATCTTGGGCAATGACAGGTCCGTGAGGTCGCGGCAGAGGTACATCGCCACCTGACGGCACAAGACCAGTGGCTGGCGGCGGCTGGGCCCTTCGACTTCGTCCACCGTGAAGCCGAAGGCCAGGGCCGTGGCGCCGATGATCTCCTCCGGTGAGAGGGTCTTGGACTCCGATCCGGGCAGGAGGTCCTTCAGCACCTCCTCCGCCATTTCGCGGTCGACCTGGCGGTGGGTGAGGGTGGCATATGCCGTGACCCGGGTGAGAGCGCCCTCGAGCTCACGAATGTTGTCGGAGACGAGGCCCGCGATGAACTCGAGCACTTCGAGCTGGACTTGCCGGCCGGCCAACTCGGCGTTGCGCTTGAGGATCGCCATGCGGGTCTCGACGTCGGGGGGCTGAATGTCGGTGAGGAGCCCCCACTCGAACCGGCTGCGGAGACGATCCTCCAAGGTCGACAGGTTGCGCGGGTGGCGATCGGAGCTGATGACCATCTGCTTGCCCGACTCGTAGAGGCTGTTGAAGGTGTGAAAGAACTCCTCGAGGATCTGCTCTTTGCCTTCGAAGAACTGGACATCGTCGAGGAGGAGCAGGTCGGTGTTGCGGTAGCGGTGTTTGAAGTCCTCGACCCGCTTGCGGCGGATCCCGTCGATGAAGTCGTTCAGGAACTTCTCAGACGACACGTAGCGGACGCTGGAGCCCGGGTAGAGCTCGAGCACCAGGTGCCCGACGGCATGGAGCAGGTGGGTCTTGCCGAGGCCGGCGCCGCCGTAGATGAACAACGGGTTGTAATTGGTGCCGGGTTGCTCGGCCACGGCCATCGCCGCGGCCCAGGCGAATCGATTCGAGGAGCCGACCACGAAGCTGTCGAACCGATAACGCTGCACCAGTGAAGGGGCGATCACCTCGGTTGGCTCGAGAGGTGGGGTGATGGTCTCGATCACGGCCACCTCGTCGACGGGTTCGACCTGGGCGGCCGACTCGAACTCGAGGGTCATCCCCGGGAAGGAGCTGCGAAACGCGTCCTCTATCGCGTCGGCGTGCTTGTCGAGGACCCAGCGGAGGTGGAAGTCACTCGGCGCCACCAGGGTGACGATGTTGATCCCGATCTCAGGCTCGAGGCGGCTCAGCCATGTGTGCCAATTGGCGGCGGACACCGAGCCCCGAAGCGTCTGTTGAAAGTCGGACCACCGATCGGTGGCCGTGATCCCCTGAACCAAGGCGACACTCCTCCCACCTTGCCCTGGTCGGTTTCCACAGCCGAGTCCACAATGTGGACAAGACTCCTGGGCCCCTCCCCGGGCGAAATTCTTCCCTCGTAGCGGAGTTCGTAGCTACCGGGCGGCGGGGGAAGTGGGTCGCGTACGGTTTCTCCAGCGGCGGGCGAGTATATGGACGAGGCCCGAGGTGTCAAGAGCGCGCAATCTGCCTCAAAACCCAACACTGATGGGGCGATTTTCCAATTGCGGTAGGGGTTTTCCCCAGGCTTGGATGACGGCCTGATCGGGTGTGCCGAGAGCTTTTTTTCGCGTAGCCCGATGAGGTAACGATCCGTTCAGGTTTACACTCGCCGCCGCCTCCCGTAACCTTCCTTTTCCTCCTCTCCTGGCCTCCCCATGAAACGCACTTTTCAGCCGAAAGTCCGCAGGCGTAAGCGCAAGCACGGCTTTCGCAACAGGATGCAGACCCGTGCCGGACGCGCCACTCTCAAGTCGAGGCGGCAAAAAGGTCGCAAGCGGCTGGCAGCCTGAGACGGTCACCTCGCTGTCGGCGAGCAGTGACTTCGCTCGTGTTCTCGGGAGCGGTCGGAGACGAAGGGCCGGCGGTGTTGTTGTGGCCCGCATGCCCGGGCCGGATGGTCAGATCCGGGTGGGCTATGTGGCCGGCAAACGAGTAGGGAAGGCAGTTGTGAGGAATCGGGCGAAGCGAAGGCTGCGTGAAGCGGTTCGCCGGATCGCGCTCGAGCCGGGCTACGACTACGTGCTCATCGCAGATGCTTCGGTCGCAACTGCCGCATTCGCCACGCTGGTCTCGTGGGTCGATGAAGGAGTCGGAGGTGGCTGAGCTCCGCTGGTTCCTCCCCTCCGCCTGGGCCTTGGGTGCGATCCGCCTCTACCAGATAATGGTAAGTCCCTGGCTTGGCAGCAACTGTCGCTTCCAGCCCACGTGCTCCGCATACGCGGCCGGGGCGATCGAGCGATTCGGCCTTTTTCGAGGCAGCTGGATGGCCATCAAGCGGATCGGGCGTTGCCAACCATTGCACCCGGGCGGGTACGACCCGGTGCCTGAGAAGCTGGCGGCTCGCTGATGGGCCAGTTGCTGACCGGCCTCGAAAAGGTGCTGGGGACCGTCCTCGCCTTCCTGTACGGCCTCATCCCCAACTACGGGGTGGCGATCATCCTCCTGACGATCCTCGTCAACCTTCTTCTCTTCCCGCTCACACTGAAGCAGACAAGGTCGACTCGCGCCTTTCAGCAGATCCAGCCCGAGATCCGCCGGATCCAAAAGGAGTACAAGGAAGAGCCCGAGACGATGCAGCGCGAGTTGATGCGCGTGCAGAAAGAAGCAGGAGCCACTCCGGGCGGGTGCCTTTTACCGATGCTGATCCAGTTCCCGATCTGGATCGCCCTGTTCAGGCTCCTATCGGATCCCATCTGCCAGAGCGGCACCGCGGGTTGTGAGATCAAGGTCCCGCCCGAGTCGGACCTCTACACGGCCATCGCTGCCGGCCAGACCACTTTCCTTGGCATGGATCTCGGGACCAGGGTGAGTGAGGCCGTCGCCCAGGGCGTGCTGGTGGCGCTCCCCTACCTGTTGATGCTGGTGATCATGGTCGCCACCCAGTACGTACAGCAGTGGCACGCCACCAGCGGACAGCCCCGGGCGACCGGGCCCGGTCAAGCCGGCCAGATGCTGACCAGGATCATGCCGTTGTTCATCGGCTTCATCTCCTACAACTTCCCGGCAGGATTGGTGCTCTACTGGATGACGGGCAACCTCTTCCGGCTGGGTCAGCAGGTATTGATCTTCAGGATCGACGGCCGACCGGCGCCACCGCCGGCCCCCGAGCCGCCACCGAAGAAGGCCGAAGAGCCGAAACCGCAACAACCACCCGCCGGTAGGCGCCGCAAGAGGAGGAAGTAGAGGTGGAGTGGGTCGAGATAAAGGGTCGGACCGTGGAGCTGGCGGTCGAGGTCGGCATGCGGGAATTGGGAATCGAGGACCCCAGTCGGGTCGAAATCGAGGTCCTGCAGGAGCCGGAAAAGGGATTCCTGGGCATGGGCGGGCGCGACGCGGTGGTCAGAGTGCGGCCAAAATCCAACAATCGCAAAAAGAAGCAGGGTTCCCGGGACCGTAAGCCGGAATCAGCCGGGCGAGGCAGTACACAAGGCGGCGGTTCCAACCGCTCGAGAGGCGGCAGTCGTGACGAGCGTCAGAACGTTAAGAATCGGTCGGGTGGCGGCGATCGCCGCCAGGCCGAGCCGCGCCCCCGCAGCCAGGAGGGCCCCCCGGTGGACGTGAACCCGGCCGAACAGGCGCCTGTCGTCGAGTCTTTTCTCGGTGGGCTGCTGGAGGCATTCGGCCTCGAGGGCGTCGTAACCGTGACGATCGAGGAGGACGTGCTCATAGCCAATGTCTCTGGCGAGCAAACCGAGGCACTGGTCGGGCCACGTGGGTCGGTGATCGAAGCAATCCACGAGCTGACCAAGACGGTCCTTCAGAGGAAGTTCAAAGAAGCTGCCCGGGTCCGGCTCGACATCGCCGGGTACGCCGAACGTCGCCGGCAGGCGCTCTCCATCTATGCCGCTCGCCTCATCGATCAGGTGGCGAGCGAGGGCGGGGAGATCATGCTCGAGCCCATGAGCGCGTCGGATCGGAAGGTGGTCCACGATGCCGTGGCCGAGCGCGAGGGGGTGCGCTCCTATTCGGAGGGCGAAGCCCCACGCCGGTACGTCGTGATCGCGGCGGTCGAGGCCGGCGAGCCTGGGGCTGAGCCGGTGGAGCCGGCGGTGGTCGAGGCGGCGGCCGGGTTGGGCGGCGAGGACGAGGACCTGTCCGAGGAGACGCCGGCGATGGAAGAGGCCTGAGCCGGAGCCCTCAACCGGGGGCGGTGGAGCCGGTCTTGACCACGATCTTGTAGTTCTCGCACATGGCGTCGAACCGCGCCGCCGTGTAATCGTCCAGCAGGTGCCGGACGCCGGCTATCAGGGGCACCAACTCCTCCCGCAGGTACCGGCCTCTGACCATCCACTGGTAGTAGTGGCGGCCGCCGTGGCGATACGGGCCGTAGAGCTTGCTGCCAGGCAGCAACTCCCGGAGACGGAAGAAGGTCGCCTCATGGCGGACGTGCATACGCAACGTCACCTGGGGCTGGCGCCCGTCTCCACCGAAGTGACCCTCCCCCACCAGCAGCCCTACCAGGAAGCCGGTGTCGATCTTCTCCATTGCCGGCAAGCTAACCGGGGTTGTTTCACCGTCAAGTATCACGTGGAACTGAAGGGTTGAGGTGGAGATCGAGGGCGATAATCCCGAGGATGGATGCATCGGTCCACCGGGCAGCGGAATATGCCGGTCTGGCCTTGGCTCCGGCCGATATGGCCGGTCTTGGCCGTCTGGAGGACTGGCTGAGAGAGGAGGCGATTCCGGCGGGTGCAATGGGGCCGGAAGAAGGCAGCCGCCTGGGCTCAAGGCATGTGGCCGACTCACTGGTGATGGCTCGAGGATGGTCTGCTTGGCCGCCGGGGAGAGCGGCCGACCTCGGCAGTGGCGCCGGCCTGCCGGGCCTTCCCCTGGCGATCGCCCTCTCTGAATGGGAAGTCCTGTTGGTGGAGCGATCGGCCCGACGTTGCCAGCTGCTCAGGCGGGGTGTGCGGGTTCTGGGGATCTCAAATGCTGAGGTGGTAGAGGGAGACTTCAAGCGGGTGAGGCGGTCGGTGGAGGTGGTGGTGTCGAGGGCAGTGGCCCCGACAGCGGCACTGGCCCCGGTGGCAAGATCCTGGCTGCAGCCCAAAGGCATCGCCGTTTTCGCCGTTGCGGCGGCTGTGAACCCCGGACCCGGGATGGAAGCGATCGACGTCCCCGTCGGCATCCTTGACCGGACGGCTCGACTCCTTATCATGCGGAAGGAATGAGCGATGCCGGGGCAGTCACGGTCGCCCTCGCCAATCAGAAGGGGGGCGTCGGAAAGTCGACCACAGCCATCAACCTGGGGGCCGGCTTGGCTTTGCAGGGAGAACGAGTGCTCATCGTCGACTTGGACCCACAGGGCAACGCCACCTCCGGCCTCGGTATCGAGCGTACCGCTATCGCTTCGTCGATATATGACGTTCTCTTGAAGGAGATTGCGGTCGAGGATGCGGTTGAGCCGACTTCGGTGAAGGATCTCTTCTGCCTCCCGGCCACTATCGACCTGGCCGGGGCGGAGATCGAACTGGTCCCGGCCTTTTCACGGGAGATGCGGCTGCGAAGTGCGCTTGCCCAGGTGCTGGGAGACTACGACGTCATCCTGGTGGATTGCCCGCCTTCTCTGGGCCTGCTGACGGTAAATGCGCTGGCGGCGGTGGCCGAAGTGGTGATTCCCATCCAATGTGAGTACTACGCCCTGGAGGGATTGAGCCAGCTGCTCAAAAACGTGGATTTGGTGAAGGCGAGTCTCAACCCCGACTTGAATGTGGAGGGAGTGATCCTCACCATGTACGACTCCCGGACCAACCTCTCCCGGGAGGTGGCGGGGCAAATCCGGGAGTACTTCGGACCGCGTGCCTATCGCACGGTGATTCCGCGATCGGTGCGGCTCAGTGAAGCCCCGTCGTTCGGGGAACCGATCGAAGCGCTCGATCCGATGAGCAGAGGTGCCATCGCCTATCGCGAGCTGGGCCGGGAATTCCGGCGCCGGCACGGGCTCGACCAGCAGTAGAGGAGGGAGTGTGGCCGTCAAGCGAGGTCTCGGGAGGGGACTGGAGGCCCTGATTCCGGCCGCACAAGGCGAGGAGTCGGGCCTCGTTTACGTCCGCCCGGATGAGGTCTCTTCCAACCCGCTGCAGCCGCGCACGTCTTTCGACGAGGAGGGACTTGCCTCCCTGGCCTCCTCGATCGCGACCGTGGGACTGCTCCAGCCGATAACCGTTCGGCCCGACCCGGCGGGGGGCTACACCCTCATAGCCGGGGAAAGGCGCCTGCGGGCGGCCAGAGTGGCAGGCTTGACCTCGATCCCGGCCCTGGTCCGCCAGGGCGAGGACCTGTCCGGCCTGACCGAGGCGCTGGTCGAGAACCTGCAGAGGGCGGACCTGTCACCGCTGGAGGAGGCCGCGGCATACAGGCAATTAATGGAAGATTTTGGCTTGACGCACGAGGAGGTGGGTCGGCGGGTGGGACGGAGCCGGGCGAGCGTCACCAACGCCCTCCGGCTGCTGCAGCTCCCGGCTGCCATCCAGGGCATGATCGAGCGGGGGGAGTTGTCGGCCGGCCACGGCCGGGCGCTGCTGGCCATCGAGGACCGCCCGTACATGGAGCATGTCGCCGGCCGAGCCGTTGCGGAGGGGTGGAGCGTCCGTCAGGTGGAGGAGGCTGCCAGCTTGCGCCGAGGCGCCCCCTCGGCCGGCGGCCGTCCGCGGGTGCGGGAGGTTCGACCTGCGGAGGTCATCGAGCTCGAGCAGCGCCTGGCGGAGAAGCTGGGCACGAAGGTCAAAGTCGACTATCGGGGTGGCCGGGGATCACTGCATCTCCGCTACGGGTCGCTCGAGGAGCTGGAGAGGATCTTCCGTCGCTTGATGAGCTGACCCGGCCACGGTGTCGGCGAAGAATTGCTCAAGGCCAGCCACTGCCCGGCGGCCGGTCTCGTCGTCGAGGTCGGCGCTGGCCACGATCACTGCCGGTGCACGGGTTTCACGCAGGATCGAGGTGGCCCGGCCCGCCACCTCCCCTCCAACTGCGGCGCCGATCATCTCCGCCAGCCTCAGGCCGGCCTCGCTCCAGCCCCGCTCGCTCTGGAAGTAGAAGGTCGCCTCCTCTTCGGGCTCTGCCAGCTGGAAGCTGATCACGACCTCGGCTCCCATGCGGTTGGCTCTGGCCGCCCTCACCCGTTCCGGGAAGAGGCTGTCGGCGGCGCGGGACATGAGCGGAGTACCCCCCCGCATCTGCAACTCGAGCGCGGCGGCTCCTGCCGCCTCCCAAGCCGCCGCAGCCTCGGCCTGGTTGCGGCAGGCCGCATCGAAGAACACCCTCGTACCCACCACCGTGTCGGGGAGGGTGCGCATCCATTCTCGCTCCCGCACCGCTTGTCGGCCTTGACTGATCCGGCCCCGGGCGACGAGCCTGAGCTCGGTCAGCACTTCGGGTCCGGCTTTTCCATCTTCTGGAAGACCACGGTTGGCCTCGAAGTCGAGGACCGCCCGCTCGGTCGCCGCTCCGAAGATGCCGTCGATCTTGCCTGCATCGAAGCCGAGTGAGTTGAGACGGCTTTGGAGCTCGGCCACGTCTTCGCCCCGGAACATCGGCCTTCGGAGGAACAGGAGCCGGTCACCGAGGCGGTATCCGGCTTCGTAGAGGGTCCGCCAGGTCTCCGGGCCGACCACTCCGTCAGGTCGGAGGCCCTTTGAGCTCTGAAAGTCGACTACCGCCGCGGTGGTCGCCGGTCCAAAGGTCCCTGACTCGTCTGCACGGCAATCCCGGCCCAGTGCGGAGAGACGGTCCTGAATGTCTCGCACTGCTTCACCGGAGTCACCTTGCTGATAGAGACGCATCGCGCCTCATCGTGCCAGATCAGGCGAGGAACTCGCTCAGCTCGCTGACAAGTGAGTGCTTGGGGCGGGCACCGATGATCCGCTTCTTCTCCACGCCGTCCTTGTAGAGGATGAGGGTGGGAATGCTCATGACGTCGAAGCGAGCGGCGGTATACGGGTTCTCGTCGACATTGAGCTTTGCCACCGTGACCTTGTCCGAGTACTCGGTCGCCATCTCGTCGAGGATGGGGGCGATCAGGCGGCAAGGGCCACACCACTCAGCCCAGAAGTCGACCAGGACTGGCTTCTCGGCGCTCACGGCGTCTCCGAATGTGGCGTCCGAGAGGGTGACGGTGTTCGATCCCATGTCTGCTTCAGCTCCTCGTTATCACTTGTAGCTCACGTAGAACCGTATGCCAGAGGCCGTCATTCCAGCGATGCCAGGTAGTGGCCTGCATCGATTGCAGCCATACAGCCGGTTCCGGCCGCACTCACTGCCTGACGGTAGCGGGAGTCGGCCACATCGCCGGCGGCAAAGACCCCTGGCACCTTGGTGGCGGTCGTCCCATCGCCGGCCAGTGCGACATACCCGAGCTCATCGAGATCGATCTGGCCCTGGAGGATGGTGGTGTTCGGCTGGTGGCCGATGGCGACGAAGACCCCGTCCACTGGGTGCTCGCGGGTCTCACCGGTGAGTAGGTCCTGCAGGACCACGGCCTCCACCGTGCCCTCACCGCGAATCTCGATGAGGTTGGTGTTCCAGATCACCTCGATCTTCGGGTGTTCGAGGGCGCGCCTTGCCATGATCGCCGAGGCCCGGAACTCATCACGGCGGTGGACGATCGTGACCTTCGAGGCGAACTTGGTCAGGAACAGTGCCTCTTCCATCGCCGAGTCACCGCCTCCGACGACGATGAGCCGTTTGTCGCGGAAGAAGAATCCGTCGCAGGTGGCGCAAGCCGATACCCCGTGCCCGGTGAGGCGCTCTTCACCGGGGATGCCGAGCCACTTGGCTGAGGCACCGCTGGCGATGATGACGGCCTTGGCTCGGTATTCGTCGGCTCCGGCCCAGAGTTTGTAGGGAGCCTCGGCGAGGTCGACCCGGTCGACGTCTATCGACATGAGCCTGGCGCCGAAGCGCTCCGCCTGTTTGCGGAACTTGTCCATCAGCTCGGGTCCGAGGATGCCGTCCTCGAAACCCGGGTAGTTCTCGACGTCTGTGGTGATCATGAGCTGCCCACCGGGTTGGCTACCGACGAAAACGATCGGAGTCAGCTCGGCGCGAGCCGCATAGAGAGCGGCGGTCAAACCGGCCGGGCCACTCCCGATGATGGCAAGGTCTTCGATCACTTGATCCGCTTGTTGCGTCGTGTCCACAGGATCATCCCCCCGCCCAGGCAGAGCAGGCCGAGAACGGCAAAAGCTCCGGGGGGCCGCAGCCAGATCGCCAGGGCGCCATAGATGGCGAACAACAAGAGACAGAGGGCAGCAATTCCGAGGGTGAAGGCGACCAGGCCCGCCGCCGAGCGGTTGACCGTGGTCGTCATCCGATCGACGGTCATGCCTCGAACCTTGCCGGTGATGCGATCGAGGTATTCGAGGAGCTGCGCCGGGTAGTCCGCCACGGCGGCGAGATTAGCCGTGGCCCTTTCAGCCCCCGGGTGCGTCGAGGTCCAGTTCCTCGCAAGTGGTGGCGTCGTAGACGTGGGCCTCCGGCTGCTCACCTTGGACGACGTGGACAACCACGGCCCGTTCGCCCAGCATGCCGGTCGCCGAGACCAGCAACGTCCGGCCATTGAGCTGGTCGGCGCACTGGGTGACCGTCGCGTCGGTCACATTCGATGATTCCTGGGAAGCCTCGCGGGCCTGATCGACCAGCTGGTCCACCTCGACCTTCAGCTGTGAGAGGTCGTCGGCGGCGGCGAGGGTGGTGATCTCTCCCGGCGCCTGCGCGATGGTGTTGAGCGGTGAGGCTGCGGTGGTAGCCCCGGCCAGGCCGCCTTCGGCGCCGGCGTCATAGCGATTGTCCGGAGTGCTGGAGGCCGACTCGGTGAGGGTCGCCCGTGGACCGTCATCGGGCATCGCCACATTGACGACGAGGACAATGGCGGCGACGGAGGCGGCCACCGTGGCGATCCGATAGGACCACCCAAGGAACCCGGTCTTGACCTTGGCCTCCGGCCGTACAGCTCCCCTCAAGGCAGCCCTCTCCTCCGGTGTCATGGAGACGGCCGGTGCGGTGGCGAGCCAGTGGGCAACCCTTTGCTGAGACTCGAACTCAGCCCGGCAGACCGCGCAGGTGGCAACGAGGTCGGCGGCGGCAGGAGAGTCGGCGCCGCCGGCGTACTCCGCGATGAGGTCGAGGTCGTGTTCGTGCTCAGTCATGATCGCCGTCACTTGGATGCCGGCGAGCGTCTGAATGGTTCCCGAGCAGAGGGGCCAACTGGCGCCGGGCGCGGAAGAGCCGCGACTTCACGGTTCCCACCGGTATCTCGAGCATCTCCGCCATCTCGTTGAGCCCGTACCCGTTGATGTCACCCAGGACGATCACGGCCCGAAACTCCGGGCTCAACTCGGCCAGTGCCGCTTCGACCGCCGGCGACGAATCGATCAGCTCGAAGTCTCGATCGGAACCAGGATCGGCGGGCTCGTACTGTTCGGGGAGGGGCTCGGTCGGCCGGCGGCGACTCCGGCGCATCTGGTCGTAGCAGCTGTTCACGGCGACCCGGTAGAGCCAGGTGGACACCGCCGCGGCGCCTCGGTACTGGTGGCCCTTCCTGAAGAGGGTCAGGAAGGTCTCCTGAGCGGCGTCGAGCGCTGCCTCCCGGTCGCCGGTGATGCGCAGGCAGACGGCGAAGACGCGGTCCTCATGTCGGTGCATCAATTCCGAGAACGCGTCACCGTCCCCTTCCACCGCCCGCGCCAGGAGGGCGGCGTCAGGATCCCCGGGGATCATCGGCGCGAGGGTACCCAGGCGGCCATGTGGACCTCCGTCGCATGGCCGGCACCGCCACCCGGCAGCGTGGTCGACACCCCGGTTCCCCCTCCGCCCAGCAACCATCCGGTGGCGATCAGGGCCAGCGCCGCCACCACGAGGATCAAGGCCCACTTGATCCCGCGCCTGGCCCAGGCCGGGTCGGGCGGTGGCGGCTCGGTCTTGGGAGGGAGCTCGGCGAGGCGGGTAGCCAGGCCCGAGGCGGTCAGCTCCCCCCGCTGGGCGGCATCGAGCACTGCATCCAGGCCGGGCGGCATCCCGTCCATCACCTGCGATGGCGGGGCTCCACCGGGGCGGCGGCCGGTGAGCCCCTGCTCGAGCGCGGAAGCGAGGGCGATGACATCTGCCGCAGCCGAGGCGTGCCGGCGGTGTCGGCCGAAGGCCCCCAACCGGGGAGGAGAGCCCAGCCGGTAGCTGATCGCACCGGGGTCGATGGCGCCGTGCACGACACCGGCCCGGTGAAGGGTCGTCAACGCCGATGCCAGTCCGGTGGCGCCCACCAGGAACTCAGAGGGATCGATCGTCTCCCCGGCCGCCATCCGGCTGGAGAGGGTCACCCCTCCGGTCCACTCCGTGACGTAGTAGGCGCCGCCCTCCACCTCCTCGGCCGCGAACACCGGGGCCAGATAGGGATGGCTCACCTGCGCAGCCTCGCCCACTGCCACCAGGAACCCGGCGCGGCGGTCCGAGTCCACTTCGGGCCCGAGCAGTCGCACCAGGACCGGGCGGTCGAGGTGGAGGTCGGTGGCCAGCCACTCCTCGATGTCGCCGTCACGTCCCAGCCTCACCTCGAGTTGGTATCGCTCCGGCAGCGGAGGGGGCACGTCAGCCCTTGACTTCGCCGACTGCGGCGGAGCTCTGATCGAACGCGAAGAGGCAGACTCCGTGCGGGCTCTCCTCGAACCCCTCCCTGGCGTAGAGCCCGGCCGCTGGATTGTGCCGATGGGTGTTGAGGCTCATCGACCAGGCTCCCCTCTTGCGGGCCCACTTCATGGCGGCACGGATGAGGTCGGTTCCGATCCCTTGCCGCTGAGACTGCGGATCGACCGCGATTCTCTGCAGGAAGGAGGCGACGTCGGCGCTGCCGACGATGCAGAAGCCTGCCACCGGGTCTCCCACTGTGAGCACAACCGCCTCGCGGGTCGCATCCAAGCTGCTCTCGAGCCCGAGCTGCCCGAGTCGGTACTCGGGAGCAAACGCGTCGTCGTCGATCTCCACCAGCCGGAATGGAATGAGTCCGATCTGATCGACCACCCGTTCGGGCTCGAAGAGAGGACGGCTGAGGTCACGTTCGAACAGGCGGAAACGCTCCTTCTCCTTGAATCCGGCTCGTTCCCAGACCCCGCCGGTGCGCTGATCTACGGCGGGGGATCGGACCTCTTCGGCCCCGTGTGATCGCAGCCAGAGGGCCGCCGCGGTGAGAAAGCCGGCTCCTCCTCGGTCGAGCCTCAGTGATGCCCATGCACCCGAGTCGTTCCAGGGCAACGCCGTGGCCGATGCCCACCCACGTTGAAAGCGCACGACACCCGGCCACGTGCCGGAGACGCGGAGGGCAGGCATCTGTTAGAGAATATGTCCGTGGAGCTCCTGTACGTCAGTGACCCGGCCTTCGCCCGGCACAGCACAGGCGATCTCCATCCTGAGAGGCCGGCCCGACTTCGCGCTGCGGAGCGTGGGATCGAGGAGAGCGGCGCCATGGTCAGGCGCATGACGGGCACCAACGCAACGGACGACGACCTGGCCCGAGTACACAGCATGGAGTACGTGAGGGCCATCCAACGCTTCTGTGAATCAGGCGGTGGCCATCTCGATCCTGACACTGTCGCCGGCCCCGACTCGTTCCGCGCCGCCATGCTGGCGGCGGGGAGTGGACCCGCCGCCGTGGAAGTGATGCGGCGAGGCGGCGCCGGGCCGGCCTTCCTCGCCCTGCGACCGCCCGGCCATCACGCCCTCATCGACCGTGCAATGGGCTTCTGCCTGTTCAACAACGTGGCGGTGACGGCTGCCGCCATCGCTTCCGGAGGGGAGCGGGTGGCGATCGTCGACTGGGATGTTCATCACGGCAACGGCACCCAGGACTCGTTCGCCAAGGACCCATCGGTCCTCTACCTGAGTGTCCACCAGCACCCCTTCTATCCCGGCACCGGTGACCCAGCCAACACAGGGCAGGGGGCCGGGGAGGGCACGACCGTGAACGTGGCGGTCCCCGAGGGCACGGCCGGGGACGCCTACCGCATGATCTGGGATCGCCTCACCATCCCCGTCCTTGAACAGTTCCAGCCGGATTGGGTGCTGGTCAGCAGCGGCTACGACGCACATGCCGACGACCCCCTCGCCGAGCTGCGACTCGAGAGCGCCGACTATGGATGGATGGCGGCCTCGATTGCCGAGGCGATTTCGCCATCCAGGGTGCTGGTCTTCCTCGAAGGTGGATACCACCTCCCGGCGATCACCGAGTCGGTGGCAGCCACCGTCAGGGGATTGATGGGGAAGCCGCCGGAGCCGATGGGGGGATTCCGCTCGCCTGCCGCCGCCTTCATCGCGGTCGATCAGGCGGTGGAACACGCCGGGCGCCGCTGGTCGGTCGCGTGACGCGCCGTAGGGAACGAGGACTACCAACCTCCTCCAACCGGGCTTCCTCGTTCCACCTGCGCTGGTTGGAGGCCCCTCCGCTGATCGAGATGTCGGTGACGCTCGAGATCGTCGAGCCTCCCAGGGTCCGGCGCCTGTACTTCTGGGCTCTGCAAGCATCCTTCTCGGGCCCGGATGGAGTTACCGGGGGCGCTCACCTCGGCCTGCAGTGGCACGCCATCCATCCGGGGGGAACCGCGGTCAACTTCGGCGGGTACGACGCCGCCGGCCGTGAGTTGCACGGCACCAGGTCGGTTCTTCCTTCTGCCCCCGGCAACCAAAACACCCGCGATTACAGATGGGAGCCAGGGCGTGCATATCGGCTGCGCATCGGGCCGGCGGAGCCCGGTTGGTGGTCGGGGTCGGTGACCGACCTCGAATCGGGCACCCGCAGCGTGGTCCGAAGCCTGGAGGGAGGCGGAGACCACCTGGTTTCGCCGATGGTCTGGTCGGAGGTATTCGCCCGGTGCGACGACCCTTCCGTCTTGGTGGCATGGAGCGATCCCGCCGGCGTCGACCTGGGCGGGGGGAGATGGCGCCCGCAAACCGCGTCGGTGAGCTACCAGACGGTCGAGCACGGCGGATGCTCGAACACGGACGTCTTGGAGGAGGGTTCCCGGTTGCTTCAGCGCACTTCGACACCACGCCTGGCCGACCCAGGTCGGGTTCTGGTGTGGGGTCAAGACCGGCCCGCGGGCGACCGATAAGCCACCTTCAGAGGGAAGGAAGCGCCACACATGGAATTGACCATCGAGGAGTTGCTGCATCGCGCCCTTGCGGCCGGAGCGAGCGGTGTTCATCTCAAGGTTGGTTCCCCTCCCACTCTCCGCGTCGAAGGCGACCTCAAACGACTCGACGGCGTTCCTGTCCTCAAACCCGACGACACCGAAGCCTTCGCACAGCAGGTCTTCACCCAGCGGGCGGTGAAGGAGTTCAAGGAGACAGGGGAGGCCGACTTCGCCTATGGGCGGCCCGAACTGGGCCGGTTTCGGGTCAGTGCCTTCCGCCAGCGGGGTTCGATCTCACTCGTGCTCAGACGGGTGCTCGGTGATCCGCCCTCGCTCGACTCTTTGGGCCTCCCGGCCGTGGTTGGGCGCCTGACCAAGGAGCAGAAGGGCCTGATCCTCATCACCGGCCCGTCCGGGTCGGGCAAGACCACCACCCTCTCGGCCATGCTCGACACCATCAATCATGAGCGGGCAGCTTCCATCGTGACGATCGAAGACCCGATCGAGGTGCTGCACAAGGACAAGCTCGGGCTCGTTGCCCAGCGCGAGGTGGGTGTCGACGTGGTCGACGTCGAGGACGCGGTGCGCAGAGCCGTTCGCCAGGATGCGGACGTCATAGTGATCTCGGAGATTTCCACCCTCGAGTCGGCCCGGGCAGCGCTGTGGGCGGCGGAGTCTGGCCATCTCGTGCTCGCCACCACTCACACCACCGATCCCGCCGACACGGTCACCCGTCTGGCCGGGTACTTCCCGCCGGCCGAGCGCGCTCTGGTACGGCGCCAACTGGCCTCTCACCTTCGGGCGGTCATCAGCCAACGGTTGCTCGAGAGGGCGGATGGGACCGGCCGGGTGGTAGCCACCGAGGTGATGACCACGAATGAGCGGGTCCAGGAGCGGATCCTGGATGAGCACCTGACTGTCGGGCTCGATGAGGTGCTCAAGGAGAGCGAGTTCTTCGGGATGCACACCTTCGATCAGACCCTGCAAAGCCTGGTAGTCCGTCGAATGGTGGCGGTGAGGGCCGCACTTCCTCACGTCCGCAACCCGCACGAGCTGAAGGCTCGCGCCCTCGAGGTGGGCATAGAGATCTGAAGCGGTCTCGAGGTCTCGAAGTCTCACCGTGAGACGTGAGACCGCCCGACAGTTGGGTCCGTCAGGCTTCAGCCGAGTCCGTATCCTCTCCGCATGATTCCCGCGCGCCTGCAATGGCTCGTGGAGGATGGACGTCCAGCGCGGGAACTGGCAGAACGGTTCAGCGCAGCCGGCCGCTCCTTGTACCTGGTGGGCGGTTCGGTCCGTGACGCCTTCCTCGACCGGGCTCACGAGGATCTCGACTTCACCACCGATGCCCGTCCGCAGGAGATCCGCAAGATCGTGTCGGGATGGGCCGAGGCCGTCTATCGAATAGGTGAGGCCTTCGGCACGATCGGGGTCCATCGCGGCGAATTCCGGGCCGAGATCACCACCTTCCGGCGCGAGATCTACCGGGATGCCAGCCGTAAGCCCCAGGTCGAGTACTCGGATCAGATCGAAGAGGACCTCTCCCGTCGCGACTTCACGGTGAATGCCGTTGCGCTCTCGCTGCCGGAGCTGACAGCGGTCGATCCCTACGGGGGGCTGGTCGACCTGGCCAAGCACGTCTTACGCACCCCCCTCACACCTGAGATCTCGTTCGGGGACGACCCTCTGCGGATGCTTCGCCTCTTCCGCTTCCAGTCGACGATCGGATTCGCCCCGGATGCAGCTGCCCGGCTGGCGGTCGCGGACATGGCGTCACGACTTCAGATCGTGTCCGCAGAGCGGATCCGCGACGAGCTCTCGAAGTTGCTGTTGGGCGACCAGGCGGCAGACGCCCTGGCCGGGCTGGTGGAGTCGGGGCTGGCGTCATATACCATTCCCGAGCTCACGTCCCTGGCGATGGAGCAGGATCCGGTGCACAGGCACAAGGACGTCCTCGCCCACACCCTGGCAGTGGTCCATAAGACCGAGCCAGATCTGACCGTGCGCCTGGCGGCTCTCCTGCATGACATCGGGAAGCCGGCCACGAGGAACTTCGAGGCCGAGGGCGTGACCTTCCACCATCACGAAGTGGTTGGGAGTCGGATGGCCCGGGAACGCCTGCGGGCGCTCCGGTATCCAAATGACGTGGTCGATGACGTTTCGCGTCTGGTCTTCCTCCACTTGCGCCCCCACACTCTCGAGATGGGCTGGAGCGACAGCGCCGTTCGCCGCTACGTGCGCGATGCCGGGCCTCTGCTGAGCCGCCTCAACCAGCTCGTACGGGCAGATGTCACGACGGCCAACCGCAGCAGAGCCGCGGCGATCGCAACCCGGCTCGATGAGCTCGACGCGAGGATCGAGGAGCTCGCCGCCCGAGAGGAGTTGGAGGCCATGCGGCCCCCGATCGATGGGCACCAGGCCATGCGATACTTGGGCCTTGAGCCCGGCCCCTTGGTGGGAGAGGTTATGGACCTGCTCTATGAGCGCAGGATCGAGTCGGGCCCCTATCCCGCCGGCGAGGCCTACGCCCTGTTGCGGGAGTGGGCCATCGAACATGGCCGGCCGGACCCGGATGGGCCATCGTCGTGAGGCGCCTAGACATCGTCATGGCGTTCGTGGTCGGCGGGGCCCTTGCCGCATGCACCCCGACCACCAGCTCGACGCTCACGACCTCGGCGCCCTTGCCCTCGACGACGTCGTCCAGCACCTCCACGACTGCTGCCATCAGCAGCACCACCACCACCGAGGCGGCGACCGCAGGCGGCCCCGGGGTGGGGGACCGGCTCTTTCCAACCCTCGGCAACGGCGGCTATCAGGTCGATCTCTACGACGTGGCCATCGAGTTCGATGCCGAGGTGCATGGGATTGCCGGTGATGCAACAGTGACGGCAACGGCAGATCAGGACCTGTCGTCCTTCAACTTCGACTTCGCCGGCCTGGAAATCGATTCGCTCGAGGTCAACGGGGTGCCAGCCGAGTTCGAGACCCTGGGCGGCGAGCTGATCGTCACGCCGCAGGCTCCGCTCGCCGAAGGCGACCGGTTCGAGATGCATGTCATCTATGCCGGGATCCCACAGGTGGGTGGACAAGGAGACTTTCCGTCGGGCTGGCAGCGTGCACCCGGTGTCGACTACATGATGGGTGAGCCTGTCGGTGCGTCGGCATGGATGCCGGTCGACGACCATCCGCTCAAGCGGGCGCCATTCCGGGTGAAGGTGACGGTTCCGGACCCGATGGAGGCGATCATGTCAGGGGTTGGAGGCGCCACCACCAGCGCCGGCGGCAGGACCACCTACGAGTGGGACATTCCGGAGGCGACCGCCCCGTATCTGGTCGCTCTGGCCATCGGCGACTTCGAGTCGACCGAGAGCACCGGCCCGGACGGGCTCCCGATCGTGGTGTGGAGCCCGGTGGACTTCCCATCTGCGCCGCTGAGGGCCTTCGAAAGCCAGGGTGAGATGATCGCCGAGCTGTCTGCGCGCTTCGGGCCCTACCCGTTCGACCGGTACGGAGCGCTCATCGTCGATGACCCCGACCAAGGTGCTGCTCTGGAAACCCAGACGATGTCGACCTTCGCCAGTGGGATCCTCGATCTGGGAGAGACAGTGGTCGTGCACGAGCTCGCCCATCAGTGGTTCGGCGACTCGATTGCCCTCGCTCAGTGGGAGGACATCTGGCTGAACGAAGGCTTTGCCACCTACGCCGAGTGGATGTGGAGCGAGGCTCAAGGCGGGCAGCCTGCCTACGACCAGGAGGTCGAGAGCACCTATATGCAGGTCTCCGGGCGCTTCATCGTCGAATCCGGCGGGTCGGTCCAGGATGCCAAGGACTACGCGTCCGATGCCTTCCCGCCGCCGGCGGTGACCACGGCCGAAGACCTCTTCAACGGCGGCGTATACCTGCGGGGTGGCCTGACCCTGGCCGCCCTGCGGGACCTGGTCGGCGATGATTCGTTCTTCGCCTTCATACAGGAGTACGTGGCTGAGTTCCGTGGCAGTCACACCTCCACCGATTCGTTTCTCGACTTGGTCGGGGAGCGTTTGGGGGACGAGGCGAAGTCCCTGGTCGAGGAGTGGATCTTCGACTCGGCCCTCCCACCGATGCCGGCCCGGGAGTTGGAACCGCTTCCCTGAGCACCCGCCAAGACCGGAGTTCCGAAGACCGAGGGCTTCCATTGGCGTCCTGTTTGCGTATATGCGTATACTTAACCAATGTCTGCCACGGCTGCGGTTCTGGGCGCTTCGGGCTTCGCTGGAGGGGAGTTGGTGAGGCTGCTGGACTCTCACCCGCAGTTCGACCTCGTATACCTGGGGGCCGGGAGCCGGGCGGGGGAGAGGCTCGACGTTGTTCACCCCCAGCTCACCGGAGGGAGCCGGATCCTGGAGCCGGTAGATCCCGAGCGCCTGGCCGGCATCGATGTCGTATTTGTCGCCCTGCCCCACGGCGAGTCGGCCGGGATCGCGGTGCGGATGGCCGAGCTCGGCTGCAAGGTCCTCGATCTTGGCTCCGACCTCAGGCTCGACAGTCCGGCCCGCTACGAGGAGGCATACGGGGAGCCGCATCCACTCCCATTCGCCCTGGGTGAGTGGAGTTATGGGCTTCCTGAGTTGTTCGATCTCGGCGAGTCGGGGCGGGTCGCTTCCCCAGGTTGCTATCCGACTGCGGTGCTACTGGCTGTCGCTCCGCTGGTATCGGCGGGCCTGGTCAGCGGGACGGTGATCGCCAACGCATTGTCCGGGGTGACCGGGGCGGGCCGGGCTGCAAGGAACGACCTCATGTTCGGTTCGGTCGCCGAGGGGATGAAGGCGTACGGGGTGGCCGGCCACCGCCACCGGCCCGAGATGGAGATGGCACTCGAACGGCTGTCCGGTCACAGCGCACAGGTCGTCTTCATCCCTCACCTGATCCCGATCAATCGCGGTCTGCTTGCCACGGTGACGGTCCAGGGTGCTGCGGGGCTCGATCGCACCACGGTCATCGAGACCTTGGAAAAGGCATATGCTGGCCGCCCGTGGGTCGAGGTGATCGACCTGCCTCCGCAGACCCGTTGGACCGTTGGCTCCAACCGGGCCCTGGTCTCGGCCTTCGTCGATCGCACCGGCCAGGTCATCTCCATCTGCGCGCTCGACAACCTGCTGAAGGGCGCGGCGGGCCAAGCAGTGCAGTCGGCGAACATCCTGTTCGGCCTGCCGGAGGAGCAGGGGCTGCCCGACGCCGGGATCCTGCCATGACGTTGACCGGCCACTCCGCCTCTCACCCGGGAAAAAGCCGGATCGCCAATTCGATGGGCAAGGCACGCATCCTGATGGAGGCATTGCCCTACATCCGCGCCTTCCGGGGAGCGACCATCGTCATCAAGTATGGCGGGGCGGCGATGGAAGACTCCGCGTTCGCCGAAGAGGTCGCCGGTGATGTCACTTTGCTGACCATGGTCGGGTTGCGGCCGGTGATCGTCCATGGGGGCGGTGCCCGCATCTCGGAGGCGATGCGGCGGCAAGGGGTGGAGCCCCAATGGAGAGACGGGTTGCGGGTGACCGATCAGCCGACCATGCGGATCGTGCAACAGGTGCTGGTGGGAGAGGTGAACCCGGAGCTGGTGCGGCTGCTGTCGAGAAGAGGCTCCACCGCCATCGGCATGACCGGGCTCGATGGCGCGATGTTCGCGGCGAGGCCGATTTCGCCCGACCTCGGCCTGGTTGGCGAGGTGACCTCGGTTCGCACCGACCTGATCGCGTCGATGTTGGAAGACGGGGTTGTGCCGGTGGTGGCTCCACTGGGGCTGGGAGAGGACGGCAGGGCTTACAACCTCAATGCTGACACGGCGGCGGGGGCTCTGGCCGTGGCTCTTGGGGCCCAGAAGCTCGTGTACCTCACGGATGTCGAGGGCGTTCGCCGCGACCAGCACCGGCCAGAGACCCTTATCTCGAGGATGCAGTTGTCGGAGCTTCGCCAGTTGCTGACCGGGAATGGCATAGGCGGGGGGATGCGCCCGAAGCTCGCGTCCTGCGTCACCGCTCTCGAAGGCGGGGTCGCCCAGGCTCACATTCTCGACGGGAGGGTTCAGCACGCCTTGCTCCTCGAGATCTTCACCCCAGAAGGGGTGGGCACGATGGTGGTCCCATGAGCGCCGATCGGGGCGAGGCCGGGAACCGGCGGCGGGCCATCCGATCGCTCATCCAGGAGCGGAAGGTGTCGAGCCAGGCGGAGCTGGTCGATCAGCTCAGGCAGCAGGGCTACGTGGTGACCCAGGCGACGGTGTCCCGCGACCTGGCCGCGATCGGCGCCCGCAAGCTGGGCAGCCAATACCGGCTGAACGGGACCGTGGCCGGGGCCGCCGGTCTGCTGACCCAGGTGATCGGCGACTTCGTCCAGTCGATCGCAGCATCGGGGAACCTGGTTGTCATGAAGACCCCGCCAGGAGCCGCCCAGGTGGTGGCGGCGGCGGTCGATGCGGCTGGTTTGCAAGGGGTGTTGGGCACGGTCGCCGGTGACGACACCGTCCTCGTGATCGGCTCCGAGCAGACCAGCGGCCGCGGGCTCAAGCACAAGCTCGAGGAGATCGGGACGGCACGATGAAGGTCGTGCTCGCCTACTCCGGTGGGCTCGACACCTCGGTGGTGTTGGCGTGGTTGCGGGAGGAGAAGGGAGCCGAGGTCGTCACCTACACCGCCGATGTCGGCCAGGGGGAGGAGGTGGAGGAGGCGAGGGCGAAGGCGCTGGCCACTGGGGCGGTCGAGGCGATAGTCGAGGACCTCCGGGAGGAGTTCGTGGCTGAGGCGGTGTTCCCTGCCATGCGGGCAGCGGCCGTGTACGAGGGCGTGTATCTGCTGGGGACCGCTCTCGCCCGGCCCATGATCGCCAGGGGCATGCTGCGCACCGTTCGCGCCGTCGAAGCTTCCGGGATTGCCCATGGCGCCACCGGGAAGGGGAACGACCAGGTCCGCTTCGAGCTCTCTGCCTACGCCCTGGCCCCGGACATCCAGGTCATCGCCCCGTGGCGGGAGTGGAAGCTACGGGGGAGGTCGGACCTGATCGAGTACGCGGCCAGCCGCGGGATCCCGGTCCCGGTCACGGCCGAGAAGCCTTACTCGATCGACGCCAACCTCTTGCACACCTCGTTCGAGGGCGGGGTGCTGGAGGACCCTTGGGCGACGCCGCCGGCCGCCATGTTCAGGATGACCGTCGACCCTCGGCTTGCCCCGGACCTGCCGCAGACGGTCGTCGTCGGTTTCGAGAAGGGGACGCCGGTCTCGATCGATGGGGAGCATCTCCCTCCGGCCGCACTGCTCACTCGGGCAAATCAGATCGCCGGTGCCCACGGCGTCGGCCGGGTCGACATGGTCGAGAACCGATTCGTGGGAATGAAGAGCCGTGGTGTCTATGAGACACCGGGGGGCACGCTTTTGCACGTCGCCCACCGTGCGGTCGAGTCCATCACCCTCGACCGTGAGGTCGCTCACCTGCGGGACGAGCTCGCCCCCCGATACGCCGAGATGGTTTACAACGGCTTCTGGTTCGCCCCCGAGCGGCGGGCCCTCCAGGCGTTCATGGACGAAATCCAACTGCGGGTGAACGGGGAGGCGCGCCTTACTCTCTTCAAGGGATCGGCGACGGTTACCGGCCGACGCTCCGAGCACTACGACCTGTACGACCAGGCCACCGTCACCTTCGAGGAAGACACGGTCTATGACCAGGCCGATGCCGCCGGGTTCATCCGGCTCAACGCACTGCGCCTGCGCCGGCTCGGGGAGGAACGCCTGGGGCAGGGAGAGTGACCGCCTCAGACAGACCGGCGACCGGCACCGGACCGATCATGTGGGGAGGCCGGTTCGGCCAGCCGCCCGATCCTTTGATGTGGGACTACACGGTCGACCGGTCCGACCGGCGGCTGCTCATCTATGACCTGCGCGGCTCCCGTGCCCACCTCGACATGCTCGTGGCTAGAGGGGTTCTCGGTGCCGAACTGGGAGCGAGGCTGCGAGAAGGGATCGACCGGGTTGACCGAGAGGCCGAAGCCGGCGCGTTTGTGTTCCTGGACTCGGACGAGGACGTACACAGTGCGGTGGAGCGTCGCCTCCGCGAGCTGGTCGGCGCGGAGGCGGGTGCGCTTCACACCGCCCGCTCCCGCAACGACCAGATCGCCCTTGATCTCCGTCTCTACATGCGGGACGAAGTGGCGGCCATAGTCGAGGGGTTGGTCGCATTAGTCCGGGTTCTGGCCGACCTGGCGGATGTGCAGGCGGAGACAATCGTGCCAGCCTTCACTCACCTCCAACAGGCCCAGCCGATCAGCTTCGGGCACCAACTTCTCGCCCATGCCTGGGGGTTGATTCGTGATCGAGGCCGGTTCCTCGACCTGGCCAAGAGAATCGACGAGTCACCGCTCGGAGCCGGGGCAGGGGGAGGAAGCTCCGTCCCGATCGACCCAGAGGTCACGGCGGAATCGCTGGGATTCGCGGCCACCTTCGCCAACTCGGTCGATGCCGTCGCGTCGCGCGACATCGCATGTGAGCTCGCGTTCTGTTGCGCCAGGTCGATGGTGGGTCTCTCTCGCCTGGCTGAGGAGATCGTGCTCTGGAGCTCGGCTGAATTCGGGTGGGTCACGCTCTCCGACACGATGAGCACCGGCTCGTCAGCGCTTCCACAGAAGAAGAACCCGGACCCGGCCGAGCTGGCCAGGGGGAGGGCGGCGTCGGTAATAGGCGACCTCACCACATTGCTGACGCTGGAAAAGGGTCTGCCGCTGTCATACGCCCGTGATCTGCAGGAGGACAAGCGCGCTCTCTTTCACGCGGTCGATACGCTCCGGGCTACCGCCGGCATCTTCACTGAGATGCTCGCCACAGCCGGCTTCCATCCTCCTAGCCCCCGACCAGAGACCTCCGCCCTTGATTTGGCCGAGGCGTTGATCCGTCGCGGCGTGCCCTTCCGAACCGCCCACGAGGCGGTGGGCCTCTTGTTGTCGAGGCTGGGGGCGGAGGGCCGTTCGCTCGATCAGGCTCTTGCATCCGACCTCGAGGCCGCCCATCCACGGTTCTTGCCCGCCGACCTCGAACTGATCGATCCGGCCGCATCCGCCGCTCGGAGGTCGTCTCCCGGCGGCGGCAGCCCGGCCTCGGTCCGCGAGCAAATTGCAGAGCTGCGAAATCAGCTCTGATCGGCGCGTACAACCGTGAGACTGTTAGACCGTGAGACCGCGTAGGCTCCCCCGGCTTTGATCCTGATCGCCGTTCCCGCCGTGGCGGCGGCGCTGGTTTCGGTGGCGGCCTTCTTCGGGCAGTACTCGTGGCGCCTCGACCTCATCGCCAACTTCCGTCCCCAGATGGGGTTGCTGTTGCTGGTACTGAGCCTGTTGCTCATGGCGGGGCGCTGGTGGAAGACAGGATGGGCGGTGCTGGTCGTGGCAGTCGTCAATCTGCTGACAGTGCTGCCTCTCTATCTTGGCCCGACCACTCCCACCGCGGCCGAGCCGAATTGGCGGGTCCTCTCGTTCAACCTGCGCGCCAGCAACGAGCAGTTCGCCGCGGTCATCGACTACATCAAGGAGGTCGACGCGGACGTGGTTTTCCTACACGAGGTCTCGCGGCCATGGGAGGTGGCGCTCGACGCCGCCGACCTCGACTACCACATCTACAACAACAGGGAAGGGAGCCTGATCTTCGCCACGCTGGTGATGACCAAAGAAGAGGCGCAGGTTCACTCATACGGATTCGAGCTGACGGGGCCGCGGGCAGTGCAGGTGGAGGTCGACGGCCTCACCCTTCTTGGCATCCACCCGCTCTCACCCACAGACGAGGAGCGGGCCCACTTGCGCAATCAGCAGTTGGCCTTCGTACGCGACTGGTTCGAGTCCACAACCGGCCCGCGAGTTATCGCAGGAGACTTCAACTCCAGCCCCTGGTCTTATCCGTTCCGGAGGCTGGTGAACGAGTCGGGTGCGTTGAACTCACAGCGCGGCTTCGGCCTGCAGGCGACCTATTCGGTGAGGAGCAGCGCGCTGCTGCGGGTGCCGATCGATCATCTCTTGAACAGCGATGGCTTGGTGGTGGTGGACCGCAGGCTTGGGCCTGGCGACCTCGGCTCGGACCACTTTCCACTCGTTGTCGACCTCGCTCTCGCCCCATGAGCCCCCGCTAGGGTCGGCCCATGGCCGACAGCTTCCAGCAGCACCGCCAGGACCTCGCCGCCGAGATCGGTAGCGACGGCATCGCTCTCATCCCTGGCGGGGTGGAAACCATCCGCAACTACGACGTGAGCCATGAGTTCCGGCAGGACTCCGACTTCTTCCACCTCACGGGCTTCACCGAGCCGGAGGCGGCCGCCGTCATCGTTCCCGGCCATCCCGATGGCGACTACCACCTCTTCGTCCGGCCTCGTGACCGGGAGCAGGAGATCTGGAACGGGCACCGGCACGGAGTCGATGGAGCCCGCGAGCACTTTCAGGCAGTGGCCCATGAGGTCGCTGAGCTCGAGAAGCTGCTGCCACAGCTGGCCGCAGGACGGAGTGTCCTCTATCACCGGTCGGGCTCCCCGGCCCACGATCGGATGGTCGAGAAGCTGTCCGAGAAGGCCCGCGATTACACGACCCGCACGGGCCTTCCCATGCCGCTGACGGTCGCCGACGTGCGGCCACTCTTGTCCGAGCAGCGCCTGCGTAAAGCCCCTTCCGAGCTGGAGAGCCTGCGGGCTGCGTGCGAGCTGACCGCCATGGGCCATCGCGAGGCGATCCGTTTCGCCCGACCGGATCTGTTCGAGTACCAGGTGCAGGCGGCCATGGAATATGTCTGGAGGGAAGGGGGCAGTTCCCGCAACGGCTATCCGTCCATCGTTGCGTCGGGCCCGAACGCCTGCATCCTCCACTACGTCGAGAACGACCGCCGCCTCGAGGATGGGGACCTGGTGCTGATCGACGCCGCATGCGAAGTCGACTACTTCTCAGCCGATGTCACCAGGACGTTCCCGGCCAATGGGAAGTTCACCGGACCGCAGATGGCCATATACGAGGTGGTGGCCTCAGCCCACAGGAAGGCCGTGCACGCCAGCCGGCCGGGCGCGACGCTGCGGGAGCTACACGACATCGCCACCCGAGAGGTGACCACCGGCCTTTGTGAGCTGGGGCTGCTCCCACGCGACGCCGAAGACTCGATGGCCATGCATCACTACCGCGAGTACTTCATGCACGGCACCAGCCACTGGCTCGGGCTGGACGTCCACGATGCCGGCAGCTACCGGGTGGAGGGAAAGCCGCGGACCCTGGAGACCGGGATGTGCTTCACGGTCGAGCCGGGGATCTACATCGACCCCGAGCGTGAGGAGATCGAGCTCTCTTTGCTCGAGTACGACTACTACGAGTGGTCCGACCGGATCCTGCTGGAGGGTCCCGCGGCCCGGGCGGAGCTGGACGAGGCCAAAAAAGAGGCGGGCACCGTTCGGCACCCGGTACCACAGGAGTTTCGAGGGATCGGAGTCCGCATCGAGGACGACATCTACATCTCGCCGGATGGCCACGAGAACCTGACCGCTCAGGTCCCGGTCGACCCGGTCGAGATCGAGGCTCTCTGGGAGGAAGCCTCCTGGCTCCCCAGAGCCGGCGCGTAGCGCCGTCTCTGAGTACCGAGTACTCGCCACTTGATACTCCCTGTCCCGACGCCTTAGCGTCGGAGCATGGACCTGCTCCGCGTGGCGAACTGCTCGGGGTTCTACGGGGACCGGCTGGCGGCGGCCAAGGAGATGGTCGAGGGCGGGCCCATCGATGTCCTCACAGGCGACTACCTGGCCGAGCTGACCATGGCCATCCTCTGGCGAACCCAGCGGAAGGATCCGGACCGGGGATACGCGGAAACCTTCGTGGTGCAGATGGGCGAGGTCATGGCCACCTGTTTGGAGCGCGGGATCAGGGTGGTCTCGAACGCAGGGGGGTTGAACCCCGGCGGTCTCGCCACCCGCCTGCAGGATATGGCAACCGCTGCCGGGCTCGAGCCGCGGATTGCCGTGGTCGACGGCGACGACCTCCTCGACCGCCTGGATGATCTCGGCCAGACCGGGGAGCTGAGGCACCAGGTCTCGGGTCAGCCTTTCCAGGCCCTTGGCAAGCAGGCACTGACGGCCAACGCATATCTGGGGGGATGGGGCATCGCCAGCGCGCTCGATGGCGGGGCCGACATCGTGGTCACCGGCAGGGTCACCGATGCCGCCTTGGTGATCGGGCCGGCCGCGTGGCGATTCGGCTGGAAGCGACAGGACTGGAACCCTCTGGCAGGCGCCCTCGTCGCCGGCCATGTCATCGAATGCGGGGCTCATGCCACCGGCGGCAACTTCAGCTTCTTCAAGGAAGTCCCGGGCCTCGACCACGTCGGGTTTCCTATCGCAGAGATCGAGCCTGACGGGTCCTTCACCGTCACCAAGCATCCGGGCACCGGCGGCCTGGTGGATGTCGAGACCGTCACCGCCCAGATCCTCTATGAGATCGGTGGCCCTCGATACCTCAACCCCGATGTCGTCGCCCGGTTCGACACGATCAGCCTGAGTCAGGACGGGCCGGATCGGGTGCGGGTAGAGGGGGCGATTGGCGAGCCGCCGCCGCCCGAGCTCAAGGTTGGGGTGAACTTCCTCGGCGGATGGCGCAACACCGTCACGTTCGCCCTGACCGGGCTGGACATCGTTGAAAAGGCAGCAGCGATCGTTCGCGCGATGTCCGCGGCCACAGGTGGTCCCGCGGCCTTCGATACCTTCGACACCGAGCTCGTTCGCTGGGACCGCCCCGACCCGCCAGACCAGGCGGCCGCCACCGCCCATCTACGCATCACGGTCAAAGATGACGACCAGGCCAAGGTGGGGAGGTCGTTCTCCAACTCCGCGGTGGAGCTAGCCCTTGCCCACTACCCGGGCCTCTATCTGTTGTCGCCGCCGGAGGCCGCCTCTCAGTTCCCGGTGTTCTGGCCGGGTCTGGTGTCCGCAAGTCTCGTACCCACCCGGGTCACGCTCGCAGGCGAGTCAGTCATCGTCCCGGCCACCGAGGGACAAGGTGCCGATCACGCTCGCCCTGGCGCCGCAATGCCGATGCACCCCGACGAAACGGGTCCCTGCTCGTGGGCACCTCTAGGAGCAGTGGCCGGGGCCCGCTCCGGCGACAAAGGCGGGGATGCCAACGTCGGCCTCTGGGCAAGGACGGCGGAGGCGTGGCCATGGCTTGCCGGCTTTCTGACGGTGGAGCGATTCGTCGAGTTGGTGCCGGAGTCAGAGGGCCTGGATATCGACCGCTACGAGTTCCCCAACCTGAGGGCGATCAACTTCGTGGTCCGGGGTTTGCTGGGGGAGGGAGTGGCCGCCTCCAACCGGGTCGACCCGCAGGCGAAGGCCCTCGGGGAGTATCTGAGGGCGCGTATCGTGCAGGTGCCGACAACCCTCATCGAGGGGTCTCAAGTCTCGCGTCTTGAGTCTTGAGGTGAGTCGTGAGACGTGAGACTGTGCGACCGCTACTCCAGCGGCATCACGTATCTGAGGATCACCGCGTAGTGAAACGCCGCGCCGGCGATCACGAGTATGTGAAAGATCTCGTGATACGAAAAGACCCGCGGGAACAGCTTCGGCCACTTGGTCGCGTAGAAGACGCTTCCGATCGTGTAGGCCAGGCCGCCCAGCAAGGTCAGTGCGACCGCGGCCGGGCCGAGCCGGGTCCAGATGACCGGGACGATGAGCACCGCCGCCCACCCCATTCCGAGCTGCAGGCCGACGGACAATGGCGTCCGCACCCGCTTGAGCGACAGCTTCAGGACGACCCCGGTCACGGCCACACCCCAGATCAGCGTCAAGGCGAGCACCCTCGCCCACCCATCGAGGGCGATGAGGGCGAACGGGGTGAAGGTGCCTGCCACAAGGACAAAGATCAAGGAGTGATCGACGCGCTGCATGCGACCCTTCCATTGATCCGACCATGGCACCGAGTGATAGAGGCTGGAGATCGAAAACATCGCGATGAGGGCACAACCGAAGACGGCTGCGCCCACCCAATGGCGGACGGTTGGCTCGGCCTGGGCCAGCAGCAGCACCAGTCCGACTACCGCCAGGACGGCGGCGGTCCCGTGCAGGAGGCCGCGCACCGGATGTTGCATCTTTCCCCAGGCGATGCGATCCATGCTGAAAAAGTAGCCGAAGGCCGGCCCAAGCTGTAGTCCCCCAGCCTCCAGCCTCCAGCCACCAGCCCCGAACGAGCTCTCGTTAGCGGTGGGCGATGCCGAATCGTCTGCCGACTGGGAGTCTTTGCACTTCGTAACGGGTACTGGGGTACTTTGCCTTCGAGCTGGGTCGCCCGGCTAACCTCCGTGCAGAGGTCCCCCTTGGCTCTGACCACCCCTTTCTACCCGCGTACCAGCGCACTCAACGAGACCGGCCTGTGGGCGCATTGGTCCGGATATCTGTCCGCCGTCAAGTACCAGATGTCGGAGAAGTTCGAGTACTTCGCGGTGCGTAACAGCGCAGGCATCTACGACTCGTCGCCCCTTCACAAGTATCGGATCACGGGGCATGATGCCGAGACCTACCTGGCCGGGGTGATGGCGCGAGACGCCCGCAAATGCCGGCCCGGCCGTGCCCAATACACCATCTGGTGCGACGACCGCGGGTTCGTCCTCGAGGACGGCGTGCTCTTCAGGTTCAGCGACGACGAGTTCATGTTGACCACCGCGGAACCGAACTTCGGCTATTTCTCCGATCTGATCGGCCGCGCCAGGGTCCAGATAGAGGACGTGTCAGCCGAGTACGGGGCGCTCGCCTTCCAGGGCCCGGCCTCGCGGGCGATCCTCGCTCACATGGCGCCCGAGGTCGACGAGCTGCGGTTCTTCCATCTCACCCAGGCCAAGCTGGCAGGTGTGCCGGTGACGGTCTCGCGCACGGGCTACACCGGCGATCTCGGTTACGAGTTGTGGGTTGGGAGCGATGATGCCCTGACCCTGTGGGACGGCCTGGCCGAGGCAGGCGCAGGACGCGGGGTCATCCCGATAGGAGAGACCGCCCTGATCATGACCAGGATCGAGGCCGGCCTCATCCTGATCAATGTCGACTTCGAGTCGAGCCGGTTCGCCTGGAATGACGAGCACCGATCCACCCCGATCGAGCTCGGCTTTGGATGGATGTTCAAAGACATCGAAGCCGGAGACCGGGCCTTCATCGGCCGGGAGGCCCTTCGTCGTGAGATGTCGGAAGGCACCTCACGATGGCGGCTGGTTGGACTGGTGGTGGACTGGGGCGAGTACGACCGCAAGTATCGCGAGGCCGGGCTGATCCCGCCCAAGGACCACACTCCCGTGCAGGAGGACATGATGGTCTACGTCGACGGGGTCAACCGGGTCGGGTATGCCACCAGCTTCATGTACTCGCCGGTCCTCCAGCGTCACATCGCCCTGGCCAGGGTGCGGCCTGAACAAGCCGCGGTGGGGACCGAGGTCAGCCTCGAGTTCACTATCAACCACCACTACGAGATGGTCGGGGCCCATGTCGCCCGCCTCCCATTGTTCGATCCCGAGAGAAAGACTGCCTGAGGTATCCATGAGCACTCGCAGCTACGACGCCATAGTCATCGGAGGGGGGCACAACGGGCTGACAAACGGCGCCTACCTGGCAAAGGCCGGCCTGAAGACCCTCATCCTCGAACGGCGTCATCTGGTGGGGGGCGCTGCCATCACCGAGGAGCTATATCCGGGCTTCAAGTTCACGACCTTCTCGTACGCGCTGAGCCTCCTGCGGCCCGACATCATCCACGAGCTCGAGCTCACCAAGCACGGCTTCCTGCCGCTATTGATGCCGTCGACCTTCGCTCCCATGGAGAACGGCGACTACCTCATGCTCGGACAAGATCGGGACGAGAACCTTCGCGAGATCGCACGACATTCGCCCCATGACGCCGATGCCTATGACCAGTACGAGCACGACATGGCGATGGTGGCCCATGCCCTCAAGCCCCTGCTCGACATGGTCCCTCCCAATGTCCTCAGCAAGGAGCCGGAGGAACTGGCCCGCATGGCCGGCCTCGCCCAGCGGTTCCGCGACATGGAGCCGCGGGTCATGCACAATGCCGTTCGCCTGCTCACCGGCAGCGCGGCCGACTTCCTCGACGATTACTTCGAATCCGAGATCATGAAGGGCTGGCTGGCGTCGTCCGGGATCATCGGAACCAAGGTCGGTCCCCGCTCACAGGGCTCGGGCCTGGTGCTGCTCTATCACAACATCGGTGAGCACGACGCCGCCTTCGGGGCCTGGGCCTTCCACAAGGGTGGCAACGGGGGGTTCACCCAGGTCCTGGCGCGGGCGGCAGAGTCGTTCGGTGCCGAGATCAGGCTGGAGTCTCCGGTGGCGAGGGTCATCACCTCGAACGGCCGGGCCACCGGGGTCGCTCTTGAGGACGGCACCGAGCTCGAGGCGAAAGTGGTCGTGAGTGCGGTCGACCCGCGCCGGACCTTCCTGCAGCTGGTGGATCCCCGGGAGCTGCCGTCGGACCTGGTCGAGAACATCAACCGCTTCAAGTTCCAGGGCACCTCGGCCAAGGTCAACTTCGCGCTCGACGCCCTTCCGCGCTACCCAGCGCTGGGAGACCGCGGCGACCAGTTCCGCGGCTTCATCAACATCGGTCCGTCGCTCGACTACTTGGAGAGGGCCTACGACGACGCCAAGTACGGCTGGTACAGCAGCCGCCCCTACATCGATGGGTGCATTCAGAGCACGATCGACCCCGACATGGCGCCTCCCGGGAAGCACGTGATGTCGTGCTTCATCCAATACGCGCCGTATCACCTACGCGAGAGCGACTGGGACACCGAGCGCGAGAAGTTCGCCGATACGGTCCAGGCGACCCTCGAGCGCTTCTTCCCGGGGTTCTCGGACCTGGTGCTGCATCGCGAGATCGTGACCCCTCTCGACATCGAGCGGGTGGTCGGCCTGACCGAGGGGAACATCTTCGCCGGCGAGTTCCTGGCGCCGCAGATGTACTTCTTCCGCCCTGCCCCCGGCTGGAACCAGTACCGGACACCTATCGAGGGCTACTACCAGTGCGGGTCCGGCACCCATCCCGGGGGCTGCGTGATGGGAGCGCCCGGCAAGCTGGCCTCCCAGCAAATACTGGGCGATCTGAGACCCGAGACGGCGTGATCCAACCGGTTTAGGCGCCTGCGCGCTGACTAGCGCGACAGCGCACGTTGGGGATGGCCCTGCCCCTGGAGACGGCGCTGCGCCGATCAGTTCCTTATGGCACCGCCTGGCCGTCGCCGCTGGCGCATGGATGGTGAGTCGTTCACAGGAGCGCGGCGCGCCTACGACAAGCTTCGCTTCACTCTGATCGCCGGCATGGTCGCGCTGGTGGTGCTCGCAATGGTGTTCACCATGGTGACTGGGGCCGGCCGCATCACAACTGCTGCTCTCCGCCTCAACCACGTGAATGAGATCCTCCGGCCCGCCACGGTCATGCGTGCGCAGCTTGCGCTGGGAATCAACATGGCCCGCCAGGACCGAGTGTTCGGGACCAACTCCGCATTCGGGCTGGATCTGTCCCTCAATGAGACTCAGGAGGCCTCCGCTCAGCTGGCAGCTGCACTCGACCGGCTGGAGGAGCTCGGCGACACGGACGCGATCGAAGCGAGCGCCGGGAACTTCCTTCAGGTGAGCCAGACCGTGGCTGCCCTGCTCGAGGCCGGCGACTCCGCAGCCGCGCAGCTGAAGGCCGAGTCCGACCTCGACTCCGCGTTCAGGGACCTGCGCGACGTGCTGGTGGCCGAGCGTGACAGGCTCAGCGCGGTGGTCGGCGAGGCCGATATCTGGCTGAGCAAGATCAACACCTGGACCCGATTCGGTGTCGCCTTCCTGGTCCCGGCCATGGTCATCTTCGTATACGCCGAGTTCGCCCGGCGCCGGCAACGGCAGTCGGAGCTCGAGCTGAGCCTGGCCGCCGAGCAGGCACTGCGGCGCACCCGTGACGAGTTCATCGCCAACGCCTCACACGAGCTGCGGACACCGCTCACGAGCATCTACGGGCTGGCCCGGATCCTGGAGGAGGAGGACATGATGTCCGACCCCTCGACTGCTCACGAGCTGCTCAGCATGATCATCACCGAGTCGAGCGATCTCGGCCGGATCGTCGAGGACCTCCTGACCAGCGCCCGCCTGGATGCAGGTGAGCTCAACTACGTGCTCGAAGACGTAGCGGTGTTGAGCGAGGTGAGCGAAGTGATCGGGCCGATGATCCGCAGCGGCATCGAGATCGACATCGACTGCACCGACTGCGAGGTCAGGGCCGACCGCGGCCGCTTCCGCCAGCTGGTCAGGAACCTGGTCTCGAACGCACTCAAATACGGCGGGCCCCACATCCGGATTCTCGGCCGCACCGACGGGGACGAGTACGAGATAGTGGTCGAAGACGACGGCGCGGGTGTCCCGATCGAGCTCGTCGACCGGTTGTTCGAGCGCTTCAGCCGGCAGCAGAAGGTGGCCACCCGGACGGGCAGCGTGGGGCTGGGCCTTTCGATCGTCAAGGCGCTGGCCGAAGGACAGGGCGGCTCGATCAGCTACCAACGGGTTCAGGGGTGGACGAGGTTCGTCCTACGCCTGCCCGGTGCCGCCGCCGCCAGACCGGCGAAGGCGGTGCACCTGGTGGCGGTATGAGGAGGCGGTCAGCGTCGGCTTCTCTTGCCGTTGTCCTGCTCGTCGTCCAATTCTCCGTCATCGCCCCGATCGCCTCGGCGGCCGACCTCTTTGTCGACACCACCACCGATGCGGTCGACGCCGATCCAGGTGACGGCCTATGTGCCACCGCCATCGGGGAGTGCAGCTTGCGGGCGGCAATCCAGGAGACCAATGCCCTGGGTGGCGCTCACCACATAACCCTCCCCGCCGGCAGCTACTCGCTGACCGTGACCGGCAGTGACAACGACATGGCAGCAGCCCTCGACCTCGACGTGCACTCCTCGATCACCATCGAAGGGGCGGGGTCGGGCTCGACCACCGTCAGCCAGGACGCGGGTGACCGTGCCTTCGAGATCTTTGCGAATGGCGTGTCCATGTCGGACTTCACGATCTCGGACAGCAACGGTGGCCCGGGTGGGGCGATCGATGTCAGCGGGAGCCTCGACCTCGTTCGCATGCGGGTCACCGGCAACGCCACCTCGGGCGACGGTGGCGCCATCTGGGTCGAGCCGGCCGGCACCCTCTCCGTCTCCCAGTCAAGGATCGATCACAACGCCGCCGGCGGAGCCGGTGGTGGGATCCTCGCTGCCGGCGTTGTGACCTTGGCCGACTCCACGATCGATGCCAACGCGGCCGGTGCCGGCGGCGGCGGGGTCGAGGTGGTGGCGGGAGGATCCCTGACCATCATTCGATCGACGATCTCCGCCAACGCAGCCGGTGGCCACGGTGGCGGTGTTCTCGTCGCGGGCACCGCTGCCATCACCAACTCGACGATCAGCGGGAACCTGGCGGGAGGCAACGGTGGCGGCCTCGCTGCGCATGGCGGAACTGCTTCGATCTCCTACTCGACCATCGCCGACAACCTCGCCGGTGGAACGGGCGGGGTGGATGGCGCCGTGACCATCGAAGGCTCCATTCTTGGCGAAAACGGGTCCGAGAACTGCTCCCCTGGAGTCACATCGGGCGGATACAACGTGAGCTCAGACGGCTCGTGCGCCTTCTCTGCTGCCGGCGACCTGACCGGGGTCGATCCCATGATCGGCCCTCTCGCCGACAACGGCGGTTCCACCCGTACCCACACTCCCCACCCCTCCAG